>JAFDDB010000256.1 GCA_019311115.1 Deltaproteobacteria bacterium | reverse complement strand
GGGGGTCACAGTCGCGGGGCTGGCCATGGGATCCGGATTCTACCAGCTCCCCGCCTTCTGCCGCGCGAGCCGTCAGACCACCGACGCAGCCCGCCCGCGGCATCGACGGCGGCTTTGACAAGCGGCACGGCGGGCCACGAGAATGCGGCTCCACCGAGGAGGCAGGCATGGGCGTCAAGCTCGCGAAGGACTCGATCGACCTGGGAATCATCACCACCGACGCAGAGCGCGCGCTGGCCTTCTACCGCGACACGCTGGGACTCGAGAGCGAGGGCGAGATGCCCATGCCCGGCGGCGGCGTGATGCACCGCCTGCTCTGCGGCACGAGCCTGATCAAGATCGTGGTGAACGGCCGCGAGCCCAAGGCGACCGCCGCACCCGGCGGAATCGGGGGATCGACCGGCTACCGCTACTGGACGATCTCGGTCTCGAACCTGGACGACCTGGTCAAGCGCTGCGATGACGGCGGGTACAAGATCGTGATCGGCGCCACCGAGATCCGGCCGGGCATCCGCATCGCGATGGTGGAGGACCCGGACGGCAACTGGGTCGAGTTCCTCGAGAGCTGATCAGGCGCGCTCGATCCCCGCACGCACCCAGTTCTCGAGCAGTTCCTGGCGGCCCGAGACCGGGCGCGGCTCGTTCATGGACGCCAGCGCGCGCTCGGACAGGTCGGCCAGGCTGAGCTTGCCCTCGCGGATCCCGCGCCCGAGGTCGCCCGACCAGCCGGCGTAGCGCTCGTCGAGCGCGTGCTGCAGGCGACCGTCGTCGATTAGACCCGCCGCAGCCACCAGCGCACGCGCCACCGTGTCCATGCCGCCGACGTGCGCGTGGAACAGGTCCGCCGGATCGACGCTCTGCCGGCGCAGCTTGGCGTCGAAGTTGAACCCGCCGCCGCCGAGACCACCCGCGCGCAGGATCTCGTAGAGTGCGAGCGTCATCTCCTCGACGCTGTTCGGGAACTGGTCCGTGTCCCAGCCGTTCTGCGGGTCGCCGCGGTTCGCGTCTACGCTGCCGAAGATCCCGTTCGCCACGGCGAAGGCGATCTCGTGCTCGAAGCTGTGCCCCGCGAGCGTCGCGTGGTTCACCTCGATGTTCACCTTGATCTCGTCCTCGAGCCCGATGCGCTGCAGGAAGGCGAGTACGTGTGCCACGTCGTGGTCGTACTGGTGCTTGGTCGGCTCGTGCGGCTTCGGCTCGATCAGGATCGTTCCCGGGAACCCGATGCTGCGCTTGTGCTCGACGACCAGGTGCATGAATCGGCCAAGCTGCTCGGCTTCGCGCCGAAGGTCCGTGTTGAGCAGGGTCTCGTAGCCCTCTCGTCCGCCCCAGAGCACGTAGTTCGCTCCGCCCAGGCGATGGGTCACGTCGAGGCAGTGCTTCACCTGTGCCGCCGCGTGCGCGAAGACCTCCGGGTCGGGATTCGTGGCGGCACCGGCAGCGTAGCGCGGGTGGCCAAAGAGGTTCGCCGTTCCCCAGAGCAGCCGCAGCCCCGTCTCCTCCATGCGCTGCTCCATGCGCTCCGCGATGCGGTCGAGGCTCGCGCAGCTCTCGCGCAGGCTCGCGCCTTCGGGCGCGGCGTCCCGGTCGTGGAAGCAGAAGAAGGGCACGCCGAGCTTGGAGAAGAACTCGAACGCCACGTCGGTCTTGTGCTCGGCCTGGGCCAGCGCGTCCTCGCTGTCCGCGAGCCAGGGCCGGTCGAACGTACCGGCACCGAACACGTCGCTGCCCGGCCAGCAGAAGCTGTGCCAGTAGCAGACGGCAAACCGCAGGTGCTCCTCCATGCGCCGGCCCGCGACCACGCGATCCGCGTCGTAGTGGCGGAACGCCAGGTCGTCGGCGGCGTCGGGCCCCTGGTAGCGGATGCGCTCGATCTCGGGGAAGAAGGGCTCGGTCATCTCGGATCCTCCTGTGCGCGGAACGTGTCGCGAAGCGCGCGGTACAGCGAGCGGAACCGCGGAAGCTGCTCGGCGTAGCCCTCGGCCAGCGACGCGTCGGGCTGCGCCACGAAGTCCTCGGGCAGTTCGCGGCACACGTCCAGCGCCGACGCCTTCGTGACGCCGAGGCGCGCGAGGCGCGCCGCGCCCAGCGCGGGTCCGACCTCGCCGCCCCGCCGGTAGACGAGCGGCCGGCGCAGCACGCTCGCCAGGATGCGGCCCCAGAGCGGACTCCGCGCCCCTCCGCCGATCACCGACACGGAGTCGATGGCGGCCCCGGCCGCGACCAGCGCGTCCTCGGCGTCGGCGAAGGCGAAGGCCACTCCCTCGAGCACGGCGCGCCCGAGCGCCGCCGCGTCGGTCTCGTGGTCGATGCCGACGAAGACGCCGGTCGC
>JAFDDB010000255.1 GCA_019311115.1 Deltaproteobacteria bacterium | reverse complement strand
GGGACCTGTGTACTCCGCAGCTCCTCCGCTTCGCGATCCGATCGCTCTGCGGGACGTACCCCCAGGTCGTTTACGTGACGGGCAATCACGAGTACTACCACTCGCACCCCGCAGACGTGCACCGCGATCTGCGCGCGCTCTGCGCCGAGCTGCCCAACTTCAGCTGGATGCAGAACGACCTGGTCGAGGTGGCGGGTCTCCGCGTGGCCGGAACCACGCTCTGGTTCCGCGACGAGGCGGCGAACCGGGACTTCGAGAGCAGGATGAGCGACTTCGCCCTGATCCAGGGGTTCAAACCCTGGGTCTACGACGAGAACGAGCGGGCCTTGGAGTTCCTGAAGGCCGAGGCGCCGCACGCCGACGTCGTCGTCACGCACCACCTGCCGTCGTGGCTGAGCGTCACGGAGCGGTTCACGGAAGACCCGCTCAACCGCTTCTTCGTCTGCGAGATCGACGATCTCATCGAGCGAGCGCAGCCGCCCTTGTGGATTCACGGGCATACACACGAGTCGATCGACACCCGGGTGGGCGAGACGCGCATCCTCTGCAATCCGTGTGGCTACACGCCAGATCGGAACCCGGACTTCCAGCCGAAGCTCGTGATTCGCGCGGAGTCCGGTTGAGGCGGGCGATCCCGGCTCGATAGCCGCCGGGCCGCGAGCGAAGGCCGTCCGGTCAGAACGTCAGGATGCGACGCAGGATGCGCTGGCGGGGGTCGTCGAGGCCGCGCTCGCGGATCTTCATCTCGTGCTCGAGCAGCTCGATCTCGACCTGGTGCTCGAGGGCGACGCCGTTGATCCGCTTGTAGGCCTGGTTCCGCACCTGGAACTCGTCGAACGCATTCACCTTGCCGTCGAAGTCGCCGTCGGCGAAGCCGTTCATCACGTTCGTTGGATCACTGCTCTTGCGTGACAGGGTTGCACGCAGGCGGTCGCGTTCGGTCGTGTGCGCCAACAGGAGCGCCTCCAGGTCGCCTGCGCCGTAGCGGGCGTAGGGCCGGTCCTCCAGCTCCTGGTCGAGCGGGGCGTTCCGGTGATAGTTGACGAAGCCCGCGCCGGCGACGACGAGCACCACGACCACGAAGGAGACGAAGAACTGCCGCATGGCGGCGTTATCGGCCTTCGGGAGCCTCGGGTTGAGGCGCGGCCGGGGAGTCGGCCGCCGGCGTGCGGTCGGCGTACAGCCGCTTGTACACGTAGTACGACCGGAGCACGCGGCGCAGGTAGCGGCGGGTCTCGCCGTACGGGACCGAGTCGACGAACTCGTCGTCTGGCTTGCGGCCGTCGCGCTCGATCCAACCCGTCACGGCGTCGGGCCCGGCGTTGTACGCGGCGATCGCGAGCGGCCGGGAGCCCTGGAAGCGTCCCATCAAGTGGTTCAGGTAGTAGGTTCCGAAGCGGATGTTCGTCTCGGCCACGAAGAGGTTGTCGAGGTCGAAGTCCTCGATCCCGAGCGAGCGCGCGATGCGCTCGCCGGTCGGCGGAATGATCTGCATCAGGCCGCGTGCGCCCACGGGAGAGGAGACCCGCTCGCGGTAGGTGCTCTCCTCGCGCATCACCGCGTAGACGAGTGCCGGGTCGAACTCGAACTCGCGCGTCGCCGCCTCGACCTGCCCGCCGTAGACGCGCGGCCACGCCCCCAGCCAGGCCTCGCGCCACTCCGGGTCGATGCCCTGTTCGAGCGTCCCGCCGAACCCGTCGATCAGCAGTCGGACGGCGCGGAAGTGGTCGCCGATCTCGTGCAGCAGCGGGGCCGCGGCCATGCGCTCGCTTCGGGTGAGCCGTGACTCGCGCCGCCAGCTCTCGAGCTCGGCGCCGGCCTCGTCGGGGAACGCGCCCTCGATCAGCCAGCGCGCCCGCTCGGCCCGCTCGAAGCGCACGTCGCCGTCGCGTTCACCGACGAAGGAGCGCTCGAGCGGCGGCTCGATGCCGAGCCGCTCGGCAGCCAGCAGCCCGTAGTAGGAGAGGGGCACCTGGTCGACCAGCTTTTGAAGGCCGGCCTCGGCCGACTCGGTCGAGGTCGCGAACTGCGCCACCGCCGTCCAATAGCGGGCGCGCTGTACCTCGATGTCCCACTTGGAGCCGCGTGCCAGCGGCCGGAGCCGCCGCGCGGCACCCGCGCCGTCGCCGTCCTGGAGTTGCGCCCAGGCCAGCCGCCAGCGCGCGATCCGCGCCAGGCCGGGAGCCTGCTTCTGCCGCTCGACCGCGCGCACGAGCCGCCTCGCCTTCGGGCCATCCTGGTGCCAGAGCAGGACGCCCATCAGGTAGCGGATGCGCGCGAGCTCGGTCGCGGAGGCGCGGCGGGCCAGCCGGTCGAGCCGCGCGAGCGCGCGGTCGCGGTCGCCCGCCCGCGCG
>JAFDDB010000058.1 GCA_019311115.1 Deltaproteobacteria bacterium | reverse complement strand
AGTACCAGCGGGGCGATCTGCAGGCTC
This sequence comes from Deltaproteobacteria bacterium, assembly GCA_019311115.1. Classification (GTDB taxonomy): domain Bacteria; phylum Myxococcota_A; class UBA9160; order SZUA-336; family SZUA-336; genus JAFDDB01. The sequence continues at coordinate 23,555 of JAFDDB010000058.1, read as the reverse complement.
GAGAAGACGCCGCCCAGGGCGACAGTCTCGATCGACTTGGCGTGCCAGTAGAAGTTGTGACCGATCCCGATCAGGCCGGAGCCCAGGAAGAGCACCGCCCCCAGGAACACCACCCGCGCCGCCACACGGTGGCTCACGAATCACATCAGGTAGAGGAAGTACGCTGTGATCACGGTCGTGAACAGCTCGAAGAACGCCTCGAGCCACATGTGCACGGTGCACCAGCGCCAGAAGTCGGCGATCACGAAGCTGGTCTCGGGGTCGGCCACGAACGAGGCCGTGAACATCAAGATGATCCCCCCGGCCATGTAGACCATCCAGTTGGGGAGCGACCAGCTCTGCTTCTGGCGAAGCACCGGCCAGACGCCGCGCACCAGGATCACGCCCCACAGCACGAAGGCGGCGAACAGCAGGTACTGGTAGGCGCGGCCGAGCTGCATGAACTCCCAGCCCTGCTGGCCGAAGAAGCGCTGGACCTCGCCGTCCCCGAGCTCCCCCTTGATGCCCAGCGGAATCCCCAGCGTGGTCCCGAGGACGACGACGATGAGCAGGGCGAAGAGGGCTTCGATCAGGACGCGCTGCAGCTTCGGCTCGGGGCGGCAGATCAGCGGCAGCAGCCAGATCGTGGCGGCGAACCAGCAGATAGAGATCCACAGGAACGACATCTGCGTGTGCCACGCGCGCGTGACGGTCACCGGCAGCCACTGCTGCAGGGGTATCCCGATCGTCGAGCCCAGCGACACGAAGTCGGCCACGGTCCAGAGCCCCGCAGCAACCTGCATCCCGAAGAGAACCGCCGCCAGCGCGAAGATCTTGTACGTGGCCCGCTGCGTCGGCATGGGCTTCGCGCCGTCCAGAAGCTCGTTCGTCGTGAGCGGCGGCGTGTTCGCGCTCTCCGAGTCGAGGATCTGCTCCCGCTCGGTCTTGCCGTAGTGGTAGAAGAGGGCGCCGATCGCCAGCAGCAACGCGAGCGTCGACAGGATGCTCCACAGGACGATGCCGCCGTGCGGCAGGTTCCCCACCAAGGGGTCGTACGGCCAGTTGTGCGTGTAGCTGTACTCGAAGCCGGGGCGCTCGGCGGCGCAGATCCAGCCGCCCCAGTAGAAGAAGGCGGCGAGCTGGTGAACGGCCTGTGGATCGGTGATGTAGTTGGCCGGCGAGAACACCTCGATTCCGGCCAGCTCCCCGCCCTCGCCGAACTTCTCGGCGTAGAACTGCGCGACCTTGCCGAAGGCGTGGACCTCGGCCGGCGTCATCACGACGGCGCCCGGATCGTAGGCCCCCTGCTCGCCCCCGCGGTCGACGTAGTAGTTCTCGTCGTAGCGGTTGTGCTTGAGCTCCTTCTGCATCAGGGACTCGACGACGGCCCCGCGCGTCTCGGCGTCGGGGATGCGCGCCTGCCACTCGCGATCCATGTGCTCGACCATGAAGCGCGCGGTCTGGTGGAGCGCCTCGCCGGTGAAGTCGGGGCCGCGGAGGGCGCCGTCGCCCAGGAAGCTCCCGTAGTCCATCAGGTTGTAGCGGAGGAAGACCTGCTGGCCCTTGACGATGTCTTCGCCGCTGAAGACGACGCTGCCGTTCTCGTCTACGAAGTTCGCCCGCGGGGGCTCGTACTGGTAGGCCTCGACTCCCAGGTAGCCGACGACGCAGACGCTGACGACGAAGACGAGCAGGAACGTCTTCCACCAGTTCCGCTGCTTGTCGATCCACGCCATGACGTCCACTGGGATTTTCTCCTCGCCGAACGGGTCTCAACCCAGATCAGCACGGGGCGGGAAGCGGTGCATCGGCTGATCAGCCGACGCCGGGTCGGGCGAGCGGAGCCCAGACATACACGAGCCTGATCCCCCCGTCCGCGACGGGTGGACCAGGCCGTGTCGTGCCGGAAGCTGCGACCTGCGATCAGGCCGCCCAGTCCTTCTCGTAGACGGTCCACTCTCCCTCGTCCGACTCGCTCTCCTCACGCAACTGGCCGGCGCGTGAGCAGAAGAACCAGATCAGGGGCAGTACGCCGCCAACCATGAACAGCATCCCGCCGATCGAGCGGAAGTAGGTCAGGACCTGCCAGACGTTGCCCTGCAGGATCTCCTGCGATCGGGCCATCCAGAGACCCTCGTTGAAGACGATCATCATCTGGTAGAGACCGGCCGGGAACAGGTCCAGGAACATCATCAACGCCACGCCGCCGTTCAGCGACCAGAAGGACGTCGCGATGAGCTTGCGGTTCCAGGCGCCCTTGTGCAGCAGGTGCTGGGCGCAGAAGAGCATGCCGCCCAGCGCGATGTTTCCCTTGACCCCGAACATGGCGGCGTGTGCGTGGTTGCCCGTCATGTAAGTGCCGTGCTCGTAGTAGTTGATGATCGGGAGGGTGATCATCGAGCCGAACAGCCCCGCTCCGAAGATGTTCCAGAAGTTGACGGCGAGGATGAACATCCAGACGCCATCCATCAGGAATACCTGCCGCCCCGCCTGCACGTTCGGCTCGGCACGGGCGACTTCGGACTTCATCCGCCACGCGTCCAGCGTGATCAGGAGCAGCGGTAGGACCTGCAGCGTCGAGAAGACGCCGCCCAGGGCGATGATGCCGGTCGGCTTCGCGATCCAGTAGAAGTTGTGCGAGATGCCCAGCGTCGCGGTGACGAGGAACATCATCACGGCCAGGAAGATGACGCGCTCGCACATCATCCGGGAGATGAGGCCCATCTGGACCAGCATGTACCCGACGATGACGGTCGTGAACACCTCGAAGGTGACCTCGACCCACATGTGGACCACCATCCAGCGCCAGTAGTCCGAGACGGCCCAGTTCTGCATCCACATCGCGAACGAGAACAGCAGCGTGTACTGGAAGAAGCGGCCGATCTCCATGAACTCCCAGCCCTGGCTACCGAACCAGTACGCGGTGGCGCCGGTGATCATCCCGGTCTGCCCCATGTAGATCCCCACGAGCGCGCCGACACCGGTGACGATGCAGACCGCGAACAGCGCGTTGATCAGGAAGAGCTGCCCATCCGGAACTCTCGAGATCCTGGGAAGGAAGAAGATCGTGTAGCCGACCCACGCCATGAAGAACCAGTAGATCTGGAAGAGCGTGTGGTAGCTCCGCAGGACGGTGAACGGGATGATCTCGCCCAGCGAGATGCCGAGCGGACGGACGAAGTCCGTCGCGGCGAGGATGCCGGCCAGGACCTGGGCCCCGAACAGCAGCACCGAGAAGACGAAGAACTTGTACGTCGCCCTCTGCGTGGCACGTACGCGCCCGTCTTCCAGGTCCGCCGTCGTGAGCGACGCGCCGCCGTCTTCCGTGAAGGGATCGCCCTGCTCCTTGAACTGCCCGTACACGTACAGGACGGCCAGGATTCCCGCGAACAACCCCATGATCGAGATGAAGCTCCAGACCAGGGTCTGGTTCGTCGCGACGTTGCCTGCGGCGGGGTCGAACGGCCAGTTGTGCGTGTAGCTGTAGACCTGGCCCGGCCGGTCCGCGCCGGCGACCCAGCCGCCCCAGTAGAAGAACGACGCCAGGTCGCGGATCTGCTGCGGATCGGAGATGTACCCGGTCGGCTCGAAGGCCTCATGGTAGTCGGGGTCCATGAACATCCTGTCGATGTGGACGACGAACTCCTCGTAGCCCGCGACCTGCCCCGGTGTGAGGACGATGTGCCCGGCCTTCTCGTCCCACCCGTTCAGGTGGATCTCGCGCCGCACCTTGGCCGCGATCGCGTCGGTGTCGTACTCGGTCAGCTCACCCTGCGTCGCGGCGAGCTCCTTCCCGTAGAAGGCGCGCATCGACATGGCCATCCGGTGCAGGGCGTCGGCCGTAAAGTCCGGTCCGCGCTCCGCCCCGTCGCCCCAGAAGGAGCCGTAGCCCATCAGGCCACGCAGGTGGAAGATCTCCTGCCCGTTCTTGATCTGCTCACGGGTGAACACCGTCTCTCCACTGGCGGACTTGAACGTCTCCAGCGGTGGGGCGCCCGAGTAGGTCTGCTGGCCCAAGTAGACCAGCCCGACCGTGCAGATCGCGGCAACGATCAGGAAGTGAACCCACCAGGTGTTCTTGTCCTGGAGGACCTCGGCCAGGGTGCGTCGTGCGTTGCTCATTTCCGGCTCCCACCGCGCGATAGGCGGCAAATACGGCTACTTACACTCAGCGGTCGAGGCTACATGGGCCCCGCTGGACTCCGCGTCGGTCAAATGACGGATACCCCCACGTTCCCCCGAGAAGCCCGGACGAAGGTGAGGCGGTGAACAAGACGGGCGAACTCACGCCGAGGCCCTCGAAGACGGCCCCTGGAGCGCCTGGTTGATGCGGCGGCCCACACGCTTGAGGGCCGAGCCCAGCGTCCGGTCGTCGGCCTGGAAGTGGGACGTCTCGGGACCGAGCACCAAGGCGCCCGCACTCCCGGAGTGCACGCCCTGGGCGCGCTCGAACAGCACCGCCTCGGTCTCGGCGTTGTTCGGGTCGATCACGCAGCAGTCGATGGGACACACGCGGGCGCACTGCTGAACGTGGTGGAAGCCGACACACTCCGTGCAGCGGGCGGGATCGATGACGAACGTCTCTTCGCCCCTGGAAATACCACCCGCCGGGCACATGCGTTCGCACACGCCGCAGTTGAAACACTGCTCGGTGATCATGTTGGACAAGTGAGACGCTCCTCTCGGGCTTCCCCAGGATCTGGCGCCACTGTCCCGTGCGCGACCGAAACGCGCTATGACGGGCATCATAGGCGCCCAAATTGCGCATCCGCGCGGCCTGCGGCCTCGGTGCGGAGCCCCAGACGCCCGGAATCGCGCTGGAGTGCGAGCCGCTCCGGACTCACCGCTAGCCAGCGACGAGCCGCATGCGTTACAACATCAGGGTCCCCGCGCGTAGGAGACCCCCCATGGGCGGACAGAACGTCATCCCGCTTTCCAGCGGCCCCAGCAGCCGACAGGTTGCGGCGGCCGCCGCGCTTCCGGATGCGCCGATCCTCATGCTCGTTTTCGTCGGATTCGAGGCCCTGATGCTCCTCGGCCTCGTCGGTGGCTTCATGCTCACGCGAGCCAGTGGCGACGTCGCCTGGCCCCCCGCCGATCACCCGTGGTTCGCCGCGGAAGAGATCGCCATCCTCAGCGCGACGGTGCTGCTTAGCGGTCTGTTGACCGTGCTCTCAGGCCGCGCCTGGAAGAGGCGCCAGGCGAAGGCCGGGCCTCTCCTCTTCGCCGCGATCTCGCTGGGCATCGCCTTCGTCGTGTTCCACACGACCGCTTGGCTCACCCTGGTCAACCAGGGAGTGCCCCTGGCCTCGACGCAGCCCGGCGGCTTCTTCTCGCTCACGATGGGGCTGCACAACGTCACCGCGATCGGCGCGATCGGCTTCATGGGAGTCGCCTGGCTGCGTGTGAGCCGGCTGCCCGAGCACGAGGAAGTGCAGCGGTCGATGCGCGGGGGCACGCTCTCGGCCGCCCGCATTCTCTGGTACTTCGTGGTGGGCGCGTGGCCCGTCCTGTACCTCTGCCTCTACCTCTGAGTACGCAGCGCCGAGGTCTGAGTACGCAGCGCCGAGGTCTGAGCGCGTAGAGCCGGGGCGCGCGGTGCGGCCCCGCGGAAGATCTCTTCGAGCTGCCGGCGACGGTGCGCGAAGATCCTCCGCAGGTCGGGCTCGACGATCAGCTTTTGGACCGGCGCGCCTCCGGGAACGCCGTAGCGAACGACGTCGCGCACCACGGTCTGCTGCGGGGCCACCTCCTCGAACGTGTGCGCGTGGATCCACCAGCGGAACGGGCCCTTCCGCTGCTCGTCCACGAAGCGGTACGGCGGCTCCCACGCGGAGATCTCGCTCTGCCAGGCGAACGGGATGCCGTGCAGCCGGACCGTGTAGTCGATGTGCGTCCCCTGGGCCATTTCGACGGCGCCGGGGTCCACCATGCCGAAGCTGATCCAGCCGGGGATCAGCAGCGGGAGGTTCTGTGCATCGGCGAAGAACGAGAAGACCTCGCCGATCCCGTGGTCGAAGGACTGCTCGTGCTCGATGACGAACTCGCGCGTCGACGCGCGCACGCGGTGGAGCGCCGCCGGCCAACTCGAGGTCCAGGACGGACTCGCGAGGCGCGCTTCTGCTGGAGCCGGGGCTGACCGCACGGAGTTTACGCCCGCTCTCCAGCTCAGGTCAGGAAGCCGAGTCGGTAGCCCAGCGACACGAGCGCGGCGCGCGTCTTCGCGCCGAGCTTCAAGCGCATGTGCTCGACGTGGGTCCGCACGGTGGACTCGCTGATCTCGAGCTTCTTGGCGGCCGAGCCGGTCGTCTCGCCGTCGGCGAGCATCTGCAACACGTTCCGCTCTCGCGGCGTGAGCAGCTCCCACGAGTCGGGCGCGCTGCTCGCCGCAGACGTGAGCATGCAGACCACCTGGTCTCCGAGCGGAACGCAGGTGAGCCCGTGGCGGCGTCCCCGAACCCGTACCTCCGCCTGCTGCGACCGCTCGAGTCCGCTTCGCAGCAGCTCTCGCACGCAGCCGCGCCGGCAGGGGAGGCCCTCGGCGTCTTCCACCGCCGGCACGACGTCCCAGCACGCGCTGCCCGCGCCCGCTCCCATCATCTGGCGCGCCTGCGCGTTCTGCGAGACGACGGTTCCGTCGTCGCGGGCGATCAGGATTGCGGGCGTCTCAGTAGTCATCGTTGTCTGGAATGCTCACACAGGATGGGGCAGGAAGAGCATGACCGCGGTCATATTCGCCCAAAGAAGGCCCAGACCGCCAGAAATCGCCCTTTCAGGAGCCCGAATCGGGCCCCGTAAGCGCCCGACCGATGCGGCGTCCCACGCGCTTGAGGCTCGAACTCAGCGTGCGGTTGTGGGCCTGGAAGTGGGAGGTCTCCGGCCCCAGCTCGAGGGTGTGCGCGATCTCGGGGTGCGCCTTCTGGACGCGCTCGAACAGCGTCGCCTCGTCCTCGACGTTGTTCGGGTCGGGCACGCAGCAGTCGATCGGGCACACCCGCTCGCACTGCTTGCTGTGGTAGAAGCCGACGCACTCGCCACACAGGCCGGGATCGACGACGAACGTCTGCTCGCCCCTCGTGATCGCCGCAGCCGGGCACACGCGCTCGCAGACGCCGCAGTTGAAGCACTGCTCGGTGATCATGTTCGCCAACCACAGCTCCTCCGGGGCTTCCCCCTGGCTCGCCCAAGCATCTCTCGTACTCGCGGATCCCGCTATGATCCAGATCATGAGCCCCAGCGAGCCCGTGGCTCGCGTATGACTGCGCTCATGTCTGCGCCGGCAGGGATGACCCACCCTGCCGCCTCAGCTGACCACGGACACGGCGGGGGCGAGATGACCGATCACAGCTTTCTCATCCCGGTCATGGGGACCGGATTCACCATCGACACGCCGCTGCGCGTGGCACGCTACGGGATCTCGTCCGTCCTGTCGCTGGTGGACGACATCCTGATCGAGCAGATGCGCAAGTACTGGGCCCAACTCGAGGGCGAGCCCTACGAGGAGATCGGACCCAGGAGCGACGATGTCCGTGCCCGGCGCATCCGGGCCTACCTCGACCTGATCGACCGGACGGTCGGGCGCCAGGTCGAGGCGCTGCGCGCTTCGCGCTTCGAGCCCGGCAGCGAGATCACGCGCTACCACGAGCTGCTGCCCGACGGCCCGAAGCGCTGCCGCTACCTCGAAATGCTGGACCTTCCCGCCGGCCCGGGGCGGGACGCCATCGAAGACGAGCTGCGCAGCGGCGTCGCGCCCGGCGGGATCGACGTCAACATCATGACCAAGCTCGACCGCAGCGTGGGCCCGGACGGCAAGCCGTTCCCTCCGGACTCGAGCGATGCGGTGGCGGCGGCGCGAGGCTACGCGGACAGCACGCTGCGCGGCTCGACGCTCGTGCTGTCGGCGGGGATGAACCCACGCCTGTTCAGCTACATCGCCGGCCACCCGGCGTTCCGGCCCGACGCAGAGGGGCACTGTGACAAGACCTTGACCTTGAAGGTGAGCGACTACCGCTCCGCGCTCATCCAGGGGAAGTTCCTGGCGAAGAAGGGCGTGTGGGTGTCGGAGTACCGGGTCGAGTCGGGACTCAACTGCGGCGGTCACGCGTTCCCGACCAAGGGGCTCCTGCTCGGCCCGATCCTCGACGAGTTCCAGCAGCAGCGCGCGAGCCTGCTCGAGCAGGTTCGCGCGGCGTTCTCCGACGACGCCCGGCCCGAGGCGCTGGACCGGCTCGACGCGAGCATCACGGTGCAGGGCGGGATCGGCACCGCGGCGGAGCACGAGCTGATGCGGGAGCACTATGGCGTCGACCGCGTCGGATGGGGCACCCCGTTCCTGCTCGTGCCGGAAGTCACGAACGTCGACGACGGCCACCTGAAGCGGCTGTCTGCCGCGACTGCGGACGACGTGTGGCTCAGCGACGCCTCGCCGCTCAAGGTCCCCTTCTGGAACCTGCGCGAGTCGGCCAGCGAGCAGGCGCGGCGGGCGCGCATCGCCGACGGCCGCCCCGGCAGCGCCTGCCCGAACGGCTACGCCGTCACCTCGAAGGAGTTCACCGAAGCGCCGCAGTGCATCGCGGCGCGCGCGTACCAGAAGCTCAAGCTCGAAGAGGTTGACGACGCGGACGGCGCGGCCCTGCGCCAGCTCACCCTCGCCCCCTCGTGCATCTGCCACGACCTCGCCGGCGGGGCGACGCTCAAGCACGGCATCGACGCCGACGCGACTCCCGCCATCTGCCCCGGCCCGGCTGTGCAGGACTTCTCGAAGGTGGCGAGCCTCGACGAGATGGCGTCCCACATCTACGGACGAAGCTCGCTGCTCGCCAACTCCGAGCGGCCCCACGTGTTCATCCGCGAGCTCTCGCTCTACCTCGACTACCTGCGCCGAGAGCGCGAGCGGGTCAGCCAGGGCCTGTCGACGAGCAAGGAGAAGTACTTCGACGAGTTCCGTGCGAACCTCGCAGCGGGCGTCGAGTACTACCGGGGGCTGTGCGACGTCCTGCCGGAGGAGTCCCGCGCGAGCTTCCGGTCGGACCTCGAGAAGCTCGCCGCAGAGATCGCGACCGCCGGCTGATTTCCGCCGCCCCGCCCTGCGTGGGGCGTATCCTGCCCGCAGGCGAACGACGAGCGGGAGGCTGCCATGGGCGTGATGCTGGTGGTGGGAACGGACAAGGGCGGGATGCTGCTGCGCGCGGACGACGCGCGCGAGCGGTGGCTGGTCGGCGACCTCGGCTTCCGCGGCTGGCGGGTGACGGCCGCGGCGCGCGATCCCGGGGGGAGGACGTACCTGGCCGTCGCGCTCGAGTCGTTCGGCAACGCGATCCTGGCGAGCGACGACCTCGAGAGCTGGGAGCAGCTCGAAGCCGCCCCCCGCTGGGCGCCCGGAGACCGCGGCCATCCCGACCACAACCGCATGATCGCCTCGACGACGCCGCCCGGGACGGGCGCCGACGAGCCGCGCCACGTCGACCAGATCTGGACGCTGCACAGCGCCGGCAAGACGCTCTACGCCGGCGTGTCCGAGGCGGGTCTCTTCCGCAGCGACGACCGCGGCAAGTCGTGGCAGTCGGTGGAGAGTCTCAACGAGCACGAGACGCGTCCCGAGTGGATCCCCGGCTTCGGCGGACTGGCGCTGCACTGCGTCTTGAGCGATGCGAATGACCCACAGCGCCTGTGGGTCGGCATCTCGTCCTACGGCGTGTTCCGGAGCGACGACGGCGGCCGGACCTGGGCGCGGAAGAACGACGGCGTGGACGAGGGCGAGACCTTCTGCGTTCACGGCTTGGCGCACGATCCACGAAACCCCGAGCGGATCTTCCGGCAGGAGCACAGGGGCATGTTCCGATCGGTCGACGCGGGCGACCACTGGGAGCTGATCGAAGACGGCCTCCCCGTCTCGGAACTCTCCGACGGCGGACGCTGCTCGTTCGGGTTCGCCGTGCAGGTGGATCCGCTCACGGGCTACGCGTACTCGTTCCCGCTCGCCGGCGACGACTTCCGCTACTCACCGGAAGGCCGGCTTCGCGTGTTCCGCACCCGGGACGGAGGCGAGCGGTGGGAGTCGCTCGACCGCGGCATGCCCGCCGAGCCCAGCTACACCAGCGTGCTGCGCGGGGCCATGTCGATCGATCGCATGGACCCGTGCGGTGTCTACGTCGGGACCACCTCGGGCCAGGTCTTCGCGAGCCGCGATCGAGGCGACAGCTGGCAGGAACTGCCCTGCACGCTGCCCAAGATCCTGTGCGTCGAGGCCTTCCAGGTTTGAGCGGGGCGGTCACGGTCCGTCTGCCGCGGATCCTGGCAGACCTCGCGGGCGGAGAGATGCGCATCGGGGTGGACGGCGACACGCTCGGCGCCGCGCTGGACGACCTGGTGCGCAAGCGCCCCGCGCTCGGCCTCCACCTGGTCGACGAGTCCGGGGCGCTGCGGCGCCACGTGCTGTGCTTCTGCAACGACGAGTTCACCCGCACCCGGCTCGACCGCCCCGTGCACGCGGGCGACACCATCACCATCCTGCACTCGGTATCGGGCGGCTGAGCCCGCTCGCCGGCGAGCCGAGCCCGGTCGCGGTCGGCGTTCTCTCGCTCCTCGGCGCCGCCTACGCGACGGCCCTGTACGCGACCTCGTTCCAGCCGGACTACGGCTACATGCTCGACGAGTTCTACTACCTGGCCTGCGCCCGAAGGCTCGACTGGGGCTTCGTCGACCACCCCGCGCTCTACCCCGCCCTGCTACGCCTCAACGTGGCCCTCGCGGGCGACTCGATCGCCTCCATCCGGCTGCTGCCCGCGCTGGCCGGTGGAGTGGGCGTATTCGGAGTCGGGTGCGTCGCCGCGCGCCTGGGCGGCGGGCGCTTCGCGCAGGTGGTGAGCGCGCTCGCGATGATCGCGTTCCCGCTCGGACTCGGCGTCTTCACGTTCGCCTCCATGAACTGCCTGGAGCCGCTCTTCTGGACCGCTGCCCTCTGGCTGCTGGCCGAGCGCTGCCGCTCCGGCGATCCCCGCTACTGGATCTGGCTCGGCCTGTTGTTCGGGGTGGCGCTGAACAGCAAGCACACGATCGGGCTGCTGATCGCGGTGACGGTGTTGGTCGGCGCACTGACGCCCCTCCGACGCGACCTGCTCAGCCGCTGGCCCTGGCTGGGCGCCGCCATCGCCGCGGGGCTCGCGCTCCCGAACCTGTACTGGCAGTGGAGCCACGACTGGGCGTCGCTCGAGTTCTACCGCAACATCACGGCGTCGGGGAACGCCTGGACTTCGCCCCTGCTCGTCGCGATCGACCAGCTGATCATCTCGAACCCCGGACTGCTCCCGGTCTGGGGTGCGGGGCTGTTCATGCTGCTGCGCGGTGGCGGAGGACGGAGTTCGCTCCGCCCGGTCGGCCAGGTCTGCGTGGTCCTCCTCGCGCTAGCTCTCTTCGGCGGGCAGAGCCGGCCGGATCGCGTCGCCGGCGTCTACCCGCTGCTCTTCGCCGCGGGCGCCGTACAGATCGAGGCCGCGCGGAGACGCGGTCTTGCGCGCGGCGCGGCGGCCGCGTCGCTCGGTCTCGGCGGCGCGTTCATAGTGGTCGGAGCCCTCGCGGGCGCGCCGGTCCTGGCGCCCGAACGGGTCCACGCCATGCTCGGCGAGCAGGACACCGACATCTCCGAGGAGGTCGGCCGCTCCCGCCTGCCGATCACGCTCGCACACCGCACCGGCTGGCCCGAGTTCATGGCCGAGGTCGACCGGGTCGTCGCTTCGCTGGCGCCAGACGTGAGGCGCGACTTCGTCTTCCTGTCCGACGACTACGGTCACGCGGGCGCGCTAGAACTGTGGGGGCCCGAGCGCGGCTACCCTGCAGTCTACAGCCCGCACAATAGCGGGTGGCTCTGGGGGCCGGCTGACGACGTCCGGCCCCGGGCCGTGGTCGCCATCGGGATCGAAGAGGCGTTCCTGCGCCGGAGCTTCGCGCGCGTCGAGGAGGTCGGGCGGGTCCGCTGCGCGTACTGCAACCTGTGGCTCGACGACGTTCCCGTGTGGCTCGCGATCGAACCGGCTCGACCGCTCGCCGAGTCGTGGCCGGAGCTCAAGAGGTACGGCAATGCCGGACGCAAGCTGCGCATGTTGCGCGCGCAGCAGGAGGCCGCACCTCAGCGTCGTTGAACCCGCAGGTGGCGCCGCCGGCGGCGCTTCGCGCGCTCGCGCCGCCAGCGGCCCACGGCGAGGAACGGGCGGAGCAGCGGGTGCGGCCCCGCGGCCGGAGTGTACGCACGCACGGCCCGCCGCCGCGTCGGAAAGGACAGCGCAAAGACGACCACGAGGAACACGACGATGATCACGATACCGGTGTTCACGGGCGGGAAGGTACCGAACCCCACGACCGTCCAGCCAGACGGGGGCGACGTATGACCGGGGTCATGTCGCCTCTCGGCACGTCGCATATTGTGGTATCCCGTCATCCGCGCCACGGGTTGTCGAGGACGAACAGAGGGAGACATCAGTGACGACGCAGAACGGAGACACCAGCAAGAGCCAGCCACGCTTCCTGATCATCGGTGCCGGCATGTCGGGCATCCTCAGCGCGATCAAGCTGCAGGAGGCCGGTCTCGACGACTTCGCGATCTACGAGAAGGCCGAACGCTTGGGAGGCACCTGGCGCGAGAACACCTATGCCGGCGTGGCCTGCGACGTGCCCTCGCACCTGTACTGCTACTCCTTCGCGCCGAACCCGGAGTGGAGCCACCGCTTCTCTCCCGGCGCCGAGATCCAGACCTACTTCGAGGACGTGGCGAAGCGGTACGGCGTGAGCGATCGCATCCGCTACGGCACCGAGATCCGGCGCTGCGCATTCGAGGACGGACGCTGGCGCATCGAGACCACGGACGGAGACACCGACGAGGGCGACTTCGTGATCGCGGCCACGGGCGTGCTGCACCACCCGTCGTATCCCGACATCGAGGGACTCGACTCGTTCGAGGGCGTGTGCTTCCACAGCGCGCGCTGGAACCACGACGAGTCCCTCGCGGGCAAGCGCATCGGCGTGATCGGGACCGGCTCGACCGCGATCCAGGTCGTGTCGGCGCTCGTCCCCGAGGCGGAGAAGCTCACGATGTTCCAGCGGACGGCGCAGTGGGTGATGCCGCAGGAGAACCCCGCCTACACCGACGAGGAGAAGCGGGACTTCCGCGAGGACCCGACGATCCTCGAGCAGCTCCGCGGCGAGATCTCGCAGCTCTTCGCGGACAACTTCTCGAACGCGGTCGTCGACGCCAGCTCGCCGCAGCTTCAGCTCATCGAGCAGGTGTGCCGGCTCAACCTGGAGACGAACGTCAAGGACGCCGACCTGCGCGAGAAGCTCCGGCCGGACTACCGCGCCGCCTGCAAGCGCCTGATCATGTCGGACGACTTCTACGCGAAGATCCAGCGGCCGAACGCCGCCCTCGTGACCGAGGGCATCGAGCGCATCGAGGCCAAGGGCATCCGCACGACGGACGGACACCTGCACGAGCTCGACGTGCTGGTCCTGTGCACGGGCTTCCGCGTGGACCGCTTCATGCGGCCGATGGAGGTCGTGGGGCGCGGAGGCCTGACGCTCGAAGACGCCTGGGAGAAGCGTCCGTTCGCCTACATGGCGATCTCGATCCCCGAGTTTCCCAACCTGTTCATGCTGAACGGCCCGAACGGCCCGGTGGGGAACTTCTCGCTGATCGAGGTCGCCGAGCTCCAGTTCAGCTACATCATGCAACTCGTCGATCAGGTGCGTTCGGGTGCATGCGGCGAGATCTGCGCCACGCGATCTGCCAGCGATCAGTTCGACGAGGACCGGGTCGAGGCCGCGAAGAACACGATCTGGCAGAGCGGCTGCAGTAGCTGGTACCTGGACGACCGCGGCGTCCCGGCGGCGTGGCCGTGGACGTTCGACCGGTTCCGCGAGGAGATGGCGGCGCCCAAGCTCGCCGACTACCAGCTCAGCTGATCAGAAGCGCCAGAAGCCCGGGGTCAGGATCACGAGCACGGTGTAGACCTCGAGCCGGCCCAGGATCATCAGCACCTGCATCACCACCTTCGACCCGGTGTCGAGCGTCGCGAAGGTGTGCGACGGACCGATGGCTCCGAAGCCCGGGCCCACGTTGCCCAGGCTCGCCGCCGCCCCCATCAGGCTCGACACCAGGTCGCTGCCTCCGGCCGCGAGCGCCAGGGTTCCCGCCGCGAGCAGGATGAGCCAGATCGAGATGAGCGCGAGCGAGGCGGTCAGGACCTGCGGCTCGACGCTCCGGTTGCCCAGGCGCACCAGGTCCACCGAGTGGCGGTGCAGGAGCTTGCGGAACTGCATCGACGCGGCGCGCGCGAGCAGGACGATGCGGATGACCTTGAGTCCGCCGGAAGTCGACCCCGCCATGCCCCCGACGAAGAAGAGTGAGAGCAACACCGCATGCGACAGCCCCGGCCACCGGTCGAAGTCGTCGGTGACAAAGCCGCTGGTGGTGAGGATCGACGCGACCTGGAACGAGGCGTGCTCGAGCGCACCCGCCAGATTGGCGAATCGCCCCGGCATCTGGAGCGACAGGTCGAGGGCGATCACCAGCGTCGCGAGCAGGAAGATGCCCATGTAGGCGCGCAGCTCGGGCTGAGCCGACCACTCGACGCGGCCGGTCAGCGCGCGGTGGAGGATCGCGAAGCTGGTCCCGCCGATCAGCATCGCGACGGTGACCGAGAAGTGGATCAAGCCGGAGTCGTAGTAGCCGAGCGACTGGTCGTGCGTCGAGAACCCGCCGGTGGCCACGGCGGTCATGGCGTGGTTGAGGGCGTCGAAGGCGCTCATGCCACTCAGGTAGAAGACGCCGCCCGCCGTGACCGTGATTCCCAGGTACACCATCCAGAGCAGCTTGGCGGTCTCGGTGATGCGCGGAGTCATCTTGTCCTTGCTCGGGCCGGGAGCCTCCGCCTTGTACAGCTGCATGCCGCCGACGCCGAGCAGCGGCAGCACGGCGACGCCGAAGATGACCATCCCCATCCCGCCGAGCCACTGCGTCATCGAACGCCAGATCAGCAGCGAAGACGGCAGCGAGTCGAGACCCGAGAGCACGGTCGCGCCGGTGGTCGTAAACCCCGCCACGGCCTCGAACAGGGCGTCGACCGGCGCGAGCCGCGGGTCCGGATAAGTGGCGTACGGGATGGCGCCGATCGCGCAGACCGAGCACCAGACGAGCGTGACGATCAGGAACGCCTGGCGGTGACCGAGGTTCCGCTCGGCGCGACGCAGCGGAAGGGCCAGCGCAGCCCCGCCTCCGAGCGCGGCGCCGGCGGCCACTGCGAAGGGAGTCCACGGCTCGCCGAGCAGCGCAGCGATCACGAGCGGAATGGCCAGCACGCCCGCCAGCCCCACCCACACCACGCCGAGAACCCAACCCACGATGGCGAGCTTCATCGCCCGCACCGCCGATCGGCTCCTCGGGCCGCCCCACCTGCCCGGGAACACATGGCGGAATTCTCACGAATCGGGCGGACTCGGCCAGTGTGCGGCTAGCCTGTGGGCTCGAAAGAGGAGCCGCCTGCCATGTCGGATACAACCTACCAAGAAGACCGGGCCTTCTTCCGCCGGGCCCTCGAGACGACCGTTCGCATCGGCGTGATCGCGCTGCTGGTCCTGTGGTGCTTCGAGGTGGTGCGCCCGTTCATCCAGCCCGCCCTTTGGGGAATCATCCTGGCGATCGCACTCCAACCCGCATACGTGAGGATTCGGGCCGCGATGGGCGGGAGGTCCGCGCCGGCGGCTGCCAGCCTGGTCCTCGCGATCCTGCTGGTGCTGATCGTGCCGTCGGTCATGCTGACGACGAGCCTCGTGGAGACGGCCACCGACCTGGCCGCAGAGCTGCAGGGCGGAGGCCTGGACATCCCGCCGCCACCCGCGTCGGTCGCGGACTGGCCGATCGTCGGCGACCAGGTCCACGCGTTCTGGGCGACGGCGTCGCGCAGCCTGGCGACGGCCCTCGCACAGATCGAGACGCAGCTCAAGGAGGTCGGCCTGTGGCTGCTCGGCGCGATGGCCAGCACCGGGATCGGCATCGTGATGTTCGCCCTCTCCGTCGTGATCGCGGGGGTGCTGCTCTCCTACGGTGACCAGGCGGCCGAGGCCGCGCGCGGGATCGCGAGACGGCTGGCGCTCGAGCGCGGCGACGAGCTGGTCGACCTCACCGCGAGCACGGTGCAGAGCGTGACGCGCGGGATCCTCGGCGTGGCGTTGATCCAGTCGATCGCGGCGGGAGTCGGCATGCTCGCCGCCGGGGTGCCCGGGGCCGGCCTCTGGGCGCTGGGCGTCCTGCTGCTGGCCGTGGTCCAGATACCGACGCTGCTCCTGCTCGGCCCGGTCGCAGTGTACGTCTTCTACACCAGCTCCACGGTCGTCGCGGTCGCCTTCCTGGTCTGGGCCCTGGTCGTCGGCGCGAGCGACAACGTGCTCAAGCCCATGCTGCTGGGACGCGGCACCGACACGCCCATGCTGGTCATCTTCATGGGCGCGATCGGGGGGTTCATCCTCAACGGGATCATCGGCCTCTTCGTGGGCGCCGTCGTGCTGGCCGTCAGCTACACGCTGTTCACGGCGTGGCTCGCGGACGCGCCTGGCGAAGCCGACGAACCGGCCGCCCCCAGCACCCCCACCGCCCCGACGGGCGGCTAGGCGCAGGTCGTGGATCTGAAGCTGCTCGCCGTCGTCTTCGCCACGATCTTCGTGGCGGAACTCGGGGACAAGACACAGCTCGCCACGCTGCTCTACGCGGCAGACGCCCCCCACTCCAAGCTCACCGTTTTCGCGGGCTCCGCGGCGGCGCTCGTCCTGACGTCCGCGCTCGGCGTCGCGGCCGGCGCCTTCATCTCGGAGTACGTGAGCCGCCAGCTGCTCGGCTGGGTGGCGGGAAGCGGGTTCATCGCCATCGGAGTCTGGACGCTCGTCCAGGCCACCCGGGCCGGCGCCTGACCGGGCGCGCGCCACTCAAGCCGCTCCTGCATCGCGCCGAACTGCTGAACGACCCGCGGGGGTGGATCCACCCGTCCGGGGGCGAGATGGAGGTGTCCCATGCGGAAGACGTGCGCGCTCCTGGCCGTGATCGGTGCTGTTGTCGCCGCAGGCTGTGCCGAAACCGACCGGCCCGTGCGGGTTGCAGCCGCTTCGGGTGAGACCCGCGAGTGCTGGGAAACGCTGACGCGAAGCCAGCCCGCCCCCTGGACGTACACGCTCCGGCAGTCCGACACGGTCGTCTGTGCGACGCGCGGCGCCATTGCCGAATACGAGGCCAAGAGCGACATCATCCGCGAGTTCTGCTCCGAGGCCGCCTGCTATCGCGACGAGTCACACCGGGACTTCTCGCCCAGTCTCTGCACGCTCTACGACCGCTTCATGACGCACCAGGCGAGACCCGTCTCGATCGAGAGCCGGGCGATCCGTCACTCCGCGGAGCACGGCGCGTGGGTGCGGCGGGCCGATGGCAGCGGGTACCCGCTCGCCATGTCGCACGGCTTCGACCTGCTGGCGCTCGAAGAGGCCGAGCACTGCGCGTGGTGGCACGAGGAGCGAGCGGCCCGGCGCGAGCCCACGGGCCCGATGCCGGAGTACGCGGAGCACCGCACGACCGGTCGCTAGCAGGCCGCCGAAGAGCGAACCACCGCGGGTCAGTGCACCA
Source organism: Deltaproteobacteria bacterium (assembly GCA_019311115.1). Taxonomy (GTDB): domain Bacteria; phylum Myxococcota_A; class UBA9160; order SZUA-336; family SZUA-336; genus JAFDDB01. The sequence goes on along the minus strand of JAFDDB010000058.1, from coordinate 5,923 downwards.
GGCGGTATGCGAAGTCACCCAGGCTGCGCAGCATCGCGCCGACGAAGGACGAGGGCTTGCCCTCCTCGGGCTCCTCGCTCTCGAGGCGGGTGCCGATCGCGCGCAGCACGCCATCGCGGTCGAAGAGCAAGGTGACGTCGTCGCGGCGACGTTCTCCGCTGCCCACGTAGAGCAACCGGACGAAGATCGGGAGGATCGTCAGCGAGCGGTCCTTGCGTTCGAGCCGGCGGTACGTGAACAGTTCGCCGTCGAACTGCTTGCGCACGACGCGCGGCGGTCCGAGCTCAGCCAGGACGTCCCCGGCGGTCGAGACGCCGATCTCGAGGCCGCTCGGGTCGGGCACCGCCTTGCCGACCTCGGTGTAGGTGAACGAGCAGGCCGAGCCGAAGACGAGCCACAGCGTGGAGGCTGCCGCGAGCGCGCGCCGGCTCAATCGCCCACCGCGTGGTGCGCACTCATCGATCGCACCGCGCCCTCCGTGTCGAAGAACACCATCAAGACGTCGTCGCGTCCCGAGACCTTTCTCCGGCTGAAGAGCGGGAACGAGGGAGTCGCCGGCACCACGTAGGCCGGGTCGAGCGTCATCGTCGAACTGTCCTTGGCGACGCGCCGATAGACGAAGATCTCGCCGTCGCCCTGGCCGATCACGTGGACCGGCGGACCCAGGAACTCGAGGATCGTCGCCTTGTAGAGCGGCTCGCCGTCGTTCAGGTCCTGCAGGTCGGACAGGGAGAGGAAGGGCGGCGCATGGTCGCCGCGAAACGACGTCCAGGCAAAGAGGCTGGGCGCGCAGCCCGCCAGTGACGCCGCCAGCAGCCCGGCGACCAGGCCGACGTACGGCCGGAAGCGCCAGCGAGCGTCACTCACCGTTCGCCTCCGGCGGGTCGATGTTGTCGTCGACACGGAAGCCGTAGTAGCGGACCACTCCATCGGAGTCGAAGAAGACGGTGAGCGTGGTGGTCCGGTCGGCGGCCGTGACACCCGCGTAGAGGATGGGAATCATGACCAGTTGCGTGCGCGTCTCGACGTGCCGGTAGGTGTAGACGTCTTCGACGACCGGAGCGTCCAGAGTCTCTGGCTGGCTACCGACGATCATGTCGAGCAGCGACGGCTTGAAGAACGCCGAGGGCGGACCGAAGAGGGCCGTCACCTCTGCGCGGGTCGTGACGCCGGGCCGGATGTTCTCGACGCTGCTCGGATGAATCACGTTGCCGAACTCCCCCCGGACCGAGAAGCAGGCGGGCAGCGCGATGGCGATCGCGAGGCATGCAATGCGCTTCAGCGGGTTCACGGCTCAGCGCCCGTCCTCGACGCTGCGCGAGCTGACCTCGCGCACGCGCTCCTGCTCGTCGAAGAAGATCACCAGCAGATCGCTCTCGACGCGCGTGCGCAGGATCCCGTACAGGATCGGCCAGGTGCCGCGAGCGGCGACCCAGTCGTGCTGGTAAGTGAAGGCGTCGTGCGCGCGGTTCCCGACCGAGATCGCGCCCGAGATCCTCGTCTCCTCGTCGCCCATGGAATCCGTCAGCTCCGAACGCAGGAACTCCTCGGGAGGCCCGAGCAACTCGAGCACCTGGGCACGGGTCGTCTCACCGGGCACGATGCGTGCCTCGGCGCCGGACTCGAGTCGCGCACCAAAGGAGCCCGACGCCGAGACGTACAGGCACCCCGACAGCGCGGGCAGGAGCGCGACGAGCAGGATCCGCCTCAATCGCCGGACTCCTCGTCTACGTGCGCCACGCTCTGCACGACGCCGTACGAGTCGAACTCGATCCGCCAGCGCTCCTCGGTCGAGGAGACGCGCGTGACGCGGAAGATGGCGATCAGGAACGGGAGCAGGCCCGCGCGTGTCACCCGCCGACGCTCGGTCGCATAGGTGAAGACGTCGCGCCCGAACACGTCGCCGGCCTCCACGATCTTCGGCTGCCACGGAGTGGACATCCGCATGCCCTCGGCCACCCCCGGCCGGCGGAACTCCTCGGGAGGCCCGAGCAGCGCCAGAACCTGCGAGCGGTCGGTTTCGCCCGGCGTCACCTTGCGGAACGACTCCGCGGCGGGAAGGCGCTGGAACCGCACGTCGAGCACTGCACAGGCGGGCATCGCGAGGCAGAGGACGAGCGCGAGGCAGGATCGGGGTGTCCGGTGCATGCGCGCCCAGTCTACGCTCTGCGCACGATCGTGCCTCGGCGCCGTGCCAGCACCTGCCCTGCATCCTCGAGGCGACCGATTCCCGCCATCCCCCCGCCCGCCTCCACGAAGCGGCAGGCCGCCTCGACCTTGGGGCCCATGCTACCGGCGGCGAAGTGCCGCCGGCGCAGGTCACCCGGCGTGACAAGGCCAAGTGGCGCGGCGGATGGCGTGCCCCAGTCGTCGTACACCGCGTCGACATCGGTCAGCAGCAACAGCACGTCGGCTTCGAGCCCCGAGGCGAGCAGTGCGGAGGCCAGGTCCTTGTCGACCACGGCCTCGACTCCGTGGAAGCTCCCGGCGGCCGACTCCACCACCGGAATCCCCCCGCCCCCGGCACAGACGACGACGCTTCCCGCGTCGAGCAACAGCCGGATCGTGTCGAGCTCCAAGATCCGCCGGGGCTCGGGCGACGGCACGACGCGCCGGTAGCCGTCTCCGTCCTCCGCGATCGTCCAGCCGCGCTCGGCCGCGAGCGCTTCCGCGCGCCCGGCCGCGTACACCGGCCCGATCGGCTTCGCGGGCTGCTCGAACGCCGGATCGTCCCGGTCTACGACGACCTGCGTCAGCAGGGTGGCGACCGAGCGGCCCGGCAGGCGGTTCCGGATCTCCTGCTCGATCAGGTAGCCGATCATCCCCTCGGTCTCGGCCCCGAGCACGTCCAGTGACCGCGACAGCTCGCTCGCCTCGGCCTGGAGCGCCAGCAGGCCGACCTGCGGGCCGTTTCCGTGCGTGACGACGACGTCCTGCTCCGCCGCGATGCGCGCCAGGGCCGCGGCCGCGGTGGCGACGTTGCGCCGCTGCGTCTCGTCGTCGCAGGGCTCGCCCCGCCGGAGCAGGGCGTTGCCACCGAGGGCGATCACGACCCTCACGACCCGAGTCCGGAGCGCGCCAGGAACTCGTCCACGCACCGCGAGAGCTTCGGCTCGCCGACCTCCTCGAACGAATACCGCGCGCGTACGACCGGCAGGCGCAGCGGCACGAGCCCGGCCAGGTCCATGGGCGTGCCCGAGACGACCACGTCGGCGTCCGAGCGGTCGATCGTCTGGCGCAGCGCTTCGAGCTGCTCCGCGCCGTAGCCTACCGCGGGCAGGACGTGGCCGATGTGCGGGTACGCCTCGTACACCGCGGCGATCTCGGGAACCGCGAACTCGCGCGGATCCACCAGCGACGCTGCAGGCGCGCGCGTGGCCGCCACCCAGCCCGCACCGTACGGCATGCCACCGTGCGTGATCGAGGGCCCGTCGTCGACCACGAGCACGCGGCGGCCGCGCACGGCGTCGGGATCGTCGAGCCGGACGGGCGAGGCGCCTTGCACGACGACGGCTGTGGGGTTCGCCGCGCGCGCGGCCTCGGTCACCCGCTGCACGTCGGCCGGGTCGGCCGCGTCGACCTTGGCGACCAGTACGACGTCGGCCATGCGGAGCACGGCCTCGCCGGGATGGTAGGTCGTCTCGTGACCGGGACGCAGCGGGTCGACCAGCACGATGTGCAGGTCAGGTCGAAGGAAGGGAAAGTCGTTGTTGCCACCGTCCCAGAGCAGCACGTCGGCCTCGGCCTCGGCGCGCCGCAGAATCGCCGCGTAGTCGACGCCCGCGTACACGACCGTGCCGAGAGCCAGGTGGGGCTCGTACTCCTCCCGCTCCTCGATCGTGCACTCGGCCGCGTCCAGGTCCGCGCGAGTGGCGAAGCGCTGCACCGCCTGCCGTTCCAGGTCGCCGTAGGGCATGGGATGACGCAGGACGGCGGTGCGCAGGCCGCGCTCCTTCAACAGGCGAGCCAGCCAACGCGTCGTCTGCGACTTGCCGCAGCCCGTGCGCACGGCGGAGACCGCCACCACGGGAACGCGCGCGCGCAGCATGGTGCGCTCCGGGCCCATCAGCAGGAAGTCCGCGCCCACGGCCAGTGCGCGCGATGCCAAGTGCATGACCCGGGCGTGCGGCAGGTCGCTGTAGGCGAAGACCACACGGCCGACGCGCTCGCGGCGGCAGGTTTCCTCGAGCGGCCCCTCGGCGACGATCGGGATGCCGTCCGGATACAGGCTCCCGGCGAGCGAGGACGGGTAGCGCCGGTCGGCGATGCCCGGGATCTGCGCGGCCGTGAACGCCACGACCTCGGTGGTCGGGTCGTCGCGGTAGGCGACGTTGAAGTTGTGGAAGTCGCGTCCGGCCGCGCCCAGGATCAGCGTCCGCGTCCTGTCCTGGGGCAACGCTTGAGTCTCGGGCGCGTCAGTCCGCGCAGGAGACGCAGCGGTTCGAGTACGGCAACGCCTCGAGGCGCTTCTCGGCGATCGGCTCCCGGCAGCCGACGCACACCCCGTAGGTCCCCCGCTCGATCCGATCGAGCGCGGCGCGGATGGCCACGATCTCCTCCCGCTCCGACTCGTCGAGCCGCTCGAGAACCTCGTCGTTCTCGACCTCGGAGGCCCGCTCCTTGGAGTCCTTCGACCCGGGGTCGCGCAGGTGCGACTCGATCCGCGCGACGCGCGCGGTCAGCACCGAGAGCTTGTCTTGTAGCGATCGTTTCAGTCCGTCTCGATCCACTTCTGCCTCCCGCTGGCCGTGCATGAACCAGGGTAGGAACACCCGCCGTCCCGTCCAGCGCGCCGCCTGAGAGCGCCGTGCTAGGGTCCGGGACATGAGCAACGACAACGCGCAGCAGGTCGAGTACTGGAACGAGCAGGCGGGCCCGAACTGGGTCGCCGGCAAGGCGAGCATCGACGCACTGATCGAGCCGCTCGGCCGCGCGGCCATCGAACGCGCCGCCCCGTCGCCGGGCGAGTCCGTGCTCGACGTGGGCTGCGGCACGGGCCAGGCGACCCTCGAGCTGGCGCGGCGCGTCGGCGCGTCGGGACGCGTACTGGGACTCGACATCTCGGGCCCGATGCTCGAACGCGCGCGGCAGGACGCGCGCGCCGCCGGTCTGTCGCAGCTGCGCTTCGAGCAGTCGGACGCACAGACGCACGCCTTCGGCGAGTCGTTCGACCTGGTCTACTCGCGCTTCGGCGTCATGTTCTTCGCGGACCCGACGGCCGCGTTCCGCAACCTGGCGAGCGCGCTGGCGCCGGGCGGTCGCGTGGTGTTCGTGTGCTGGCAGGGCGTGGGCCAGAACGCCTGGGTCCACGTGCCCATCGCGGCCATGGCCAAGCACGTCGAGATGCCGCCGCCCGCGGACCCGACGGCGCCCGGACCGTTCGCCTTTGCCGACGGGGAGCGGCTGCGCGGCATCCTCCAGGACGCGGGGCTGGCCGACGTGACCCTCGAGCCGCACGAGCAGCCGCTCGTCCTGGGAGGCGACGGCAGTCTGGACGCCGCGGTCGAGCAACTGATCCGCGTCGGACCGGCGGCGCGCCTGCTGGCGGACGCGACCGACGAGACCCGCGAGACCGTCGCGTGCGCGAAGCGCTCGAGCCCCACCAGGGACCCGACGGAGTCCGCCTGGGTGCGGCCTGCTGGATCGTCCGGGCGACCGGCGCCCGCTGAGCACCCGCCTTCCCGCAAGGACAAGGGCGAGTCGGCAAGGGCGCGGGCGGGGGCTGTCGCGAACACTCGGGCACGGGGCATGATGGCGGCATGCGAGCAGTCCAGATCCGTGAGCTGAGCGGCCCCGACGGGCTGACGCTGGTCGAGGTTCCGGAGCCCGAGGCGGGCGAAGGCGTCCTCATCGACATCGAGGCGGCCGGCGTCTCCTTCGCCGACCTCCTGATGAGCCAGGGTCGCTACCAGATGCGCGAGGA
>JAFDDB010000163.1 GCA_019311115.1 Deltaproteobacteria bacterium | reverse complement strand
CTGATCGCGCTCATCATCTTCGTGACCGTGATGGGGGGCCTGATCAAGCTGGTCTCGCAGAACGTGCGCGCGCTCGGCAACGCGCGCATCGAGATCGAGCTGTTGGAGCTCGTCGAGAGCGAGATGCGCTCGATCCAGGCCGATTCGGCCTACGGGAAGGTCCCCGACCTGGGCGAGACGAAGGGCGAGTTCGAGGCGCCCTTCGACCACTTCCGCTGGGAACGCCGCGTGGACTACTTCAGCTTCGCGCTTCCCGAAGCGCTGAGCGCGGCCGAGTACACCCGCGCGACCGCGCGGTCCAGTGTCTTCGGAGACCGCGGTGCGGCGGAGCACGAGTCGAGCGTGCGCGTCGTCGTGATGCGCGTGTTCGACGAGTTCGGCGCTCAACCCGTCGACCCGTTCGTCATCCTGACCGCGGATCCGGATGCGGGGACCCGGAACGGGTCCGGCTTCCCGGAGGACGAGCTGTGACCGCATCCAGCGGCGAACGCGGCTTCACCCTGCTCGAGGTCCTGATCTCGGTCGCGATCAGCGCCATGCTGGTGACGGCCGCGGTCACGACGTTCCGGTTCCTGAACCGGACGCAGGAGCGCGGCGTTCCCGAGCGCGCGCGAGCCGCGAGCGCCCGCGTGATGCTCGACCGCCTGGAACGCGAACTCTCGAGCACGATCCTGCTGGTGAAGAGGCCGTTCGCGCCGCGTCGCGCGCACGCCTGGCTCTTCCTGGGCGAGGACCGCGTGTTCGGCACGAACGACAGCGACGCGCTGCGCTTCGTCACGCGGAAGCCCGCGCGCCCGCCCGGCTCGAGGGCTTCCGCGAGCCTGAGCCTGGTGACCTACGCCGTCGACGCGGTGGGGGACTCGGACGAACTCGCGCTGTACCGGGTCGAGACGCCCCTGCCCCGCCGCCTCGCCAAGCAGATCGATCTCTCGAACGCCGTCGCCGTGATGGACGACGTGCACTCGTTGCGCATCCGCTACCTGGGTGACGCCGGCTGGAGAGACGACTGGGACTCGACCGACATCGCGCTGCTCGACAAGTTGCCCCACGCGGTCGAGCTCAGCCTGCGGCTCTACGAGGACGGCGTCTCCTCCCAGGACGAACTCGACTTCGGCTCGGAACGCGAGACCGGGCTCGAGCACTCCCGCACCGTCATGCTCCCCGTCGAGCCGCTGACGCGCGCGCAGGCGAACGTGATCGACGACTCCTGCCCCGGCGGCGTCACCCTGCGCGGCTGCATCGTCCGGCTGCGGCCCCAGATCAAGCAGGTCCAGCAGGAGCTGCGAAACGGCATCACGTACCTGCGCCGTCTCGTGCACGACCGCTGCTGGGACGCCGACCCGCCTTCACAGCAGCTCGAGGACCTGAAGGAGGCGCTGCGCACGCTGCTGTCGAAGGACCCGGACGAGATATGCAGGTGACGCCGCCGGGCCCGCGCGCCGCCGCAGAGGCACATGGAGAGGAAGGCGTCGTGATGCTTCTGATCCTGGTGATCATCGTGCTCAGCATCAGCAGCGCGATCTCATTCGCCATGTCGTCCGCTCTCGAGGTGTCGGGCATGCGGCACCGCGCGGACCGCGCGCGCGCCGCGCTGATCGCCCGCTCCGGGCTCGCGGTCGCCTACCGGGCGCTCAAGGACGACCTCCAGCTCGGCAAGGGCCTCGCTACGCAGAACCTGGAGACCGCCGAAGACCCCTGGTACCTGCTCGGCGAGGTCGAGGCGGAACTGCCCGACCATGGGCGGCTCCGCGTCGAGGTGCGGGACCTGGGCACCCGGATCAACCTGAACGGGCTGTTCGACGCCACGATGGAGCCCCATCCCACGAGCCGCGACTTCCTCGCCAAGGTGCTGGCCAAGGTGATCCGCGACCTGCCGGGACGCGCCGAGGACAAGCCCTACGACGCCAAGCACCTTGCGGACGCCTTCCTGGACTGGATCGACGTCGACGGCCGCACCCGCATGGGCAGCCGGGAGGCCACGCACTACAAGAGCCGGGGCTCGATCTACGGGCCGCGGAACCGGCGGCTCTTCTCGCTCGGCGAGCTTGGCGACGTTCCGGGGGTCGACGACGTCCTGCTGGATGCCCTCGACGACTACCTGACCGTGCACCCCGTCTACGCCGACCTGAACGAGGCCGGCCTCAACCCCAATACCGCCCCGGGATGGATGCTGGGCCTCATCTACCTGGGAAACAGCGAGCACCGCGAGATGCTCAACTACCGGGAAGTCCTCTCGACCTTGCGGGAGCGCGCCGAGGGCCGGATCTTCTGTCCCTACAGCGAAGAAGACCCGTGCATGAACTTCAAGCTCTCGGTCGGTGAGGAAGGAGCCTCGGCGTTCCCGCCGCTCTCCTACTACAATCGCGCCTTCAAGGTGCGCAGCCTGGCGCACTACCGGGAGACGACGGCGTGCGTCTCGGCCGTAGTCGAGAGGCGCGGCGCGCAGGACGTTCGACCGATCGCGTACGAGATGGATTGCAGATGATCGGTCGAAGCGTCGTCGGGCTAGACATCGGGTCGTACTCGGTCAAGGTGACCGAGCTGAAGGCGGGCTTGCGTTCCGTGCGGTTGATTCGCGCCGAAGAGCTCGTGCTCCCCCACGATGCGCCGCCGGAGCAGCGCCAGGCGCAGATCGAAGCGTTCCTCTCCGAGAACGAGTTCCCGCGCGACTTCGTCGTGACCGCCTTCCCGGCGGACCGGATCGCACAGCGGCACGTGCGCTTCCCGTTCGTCGGCGCCAAGCGGATCGCGCAAGCGATCGGCTTCGAGATCGAGGAGGATCTTCCCTTCCCCCTCGAGGACGCCATCCTGGCGCACGAGCAGGTCCAGTCCGGGCCGGGGCGCAGCGACGTGCTGGCGGTACTGGCCGCGCGAACCGACCTGGCCGAGTACCTCGAGTCCCTGCGCGGCCTGGGCACCGACCCGCGCCTGGTCGAGATCGAGGGATCCGTGCTCGGCAACCTTGCGGCGTCGTGGACCGCGTTCGACGCGGCGCGCATCGTGCTCGACGTGGGCCACTCCAAGACGAACGTGGTCCTGCTGCTCGACGGCCGGCCCGTCGCACTGCGGTCCATCCCCATCGCGGGAACCCACCTGACCGAAGCCATCGCCAAGCAGGCCCGCCTCGGCTGGCAGATGGCCGAGGAGCACAAGCACGGGAGCGGAATCTTCGAGGGATCGGGCACCCAGCCGTTCACGCCCGAGATTGGAGCGCTGCTCGACCGCCTGGTCCGCGAGACGGCGCGATCGATCCAGTCGATCGTCGGCGATCCGCTCGCTCCGATCTCGCCCACCGAGGTCGTGCTGGTCGGGGGCAGCGCGCGGACTCCGGGCCTGGCGACCTACTTCGAGGAGCGCCTGGACCTGCCCTGCCGCGTGCTCGGGCCTCCGCCGCTGAGCTCGGGCCTCGAGGCGCTCTCGGCCGAGACGGCGCCGGCCTTCGCACAGGCGACCGCACTGGCGCTGCGCGGTGCGCCCACGGCACGCGTCACGCGCACCGACCTGCGGCAGGACGAGTTCCGCTACGTGCCCGACCTGTCGGGGCTCCAGGGGCAGCTCCGGCTCACCGCCGGCCTCTTCGCGCTGGTGCTGGGCCTGTGGGTCGCGAGCGCCAGCGCCGAATTCATCACCGCCTCGTCGCACCTGGCGCAGGCCGAGGCACAGCTCGGCCGCATCTACGCGCAGATCCTCCCGGGCAAGGCCGTTCCGTCCGACCCGCTCGCCGCGCTCCGGGCGGAGCTGGGAGAGGCCCGCGAGCTGGCCGCGCACCTGGGCGTCACGGGCGGGGGACTGTCGGTGCTCGAGCTGCTCCGGCTGGTTACGCCGGCCTTTCCGGAGAACCACGACGTTCGCCTGGTGGAGCTGAGGATCGAGCGGCACACGATCCGTGCACAGGGCGTGTCGCGAACCTACGAAAGCCTCGACCGCGTGCGCGAGAAGCTGGCCGGCGTCGAGGCCTTCAGCGACGTCACCCTCTCCGACGTCGCTAGGATCCCGAAGACGCCGGCGCAGCGCTTCAGCCTGACCATCGAGCTCGGAGACCGGAACGAATGAGCGCCTGGATCGCCCGCCTCCGCGAGCTCTGGCGCGCGCGCAGCCCGCGAGAGCGGTTCGTCCTGGTGATCGCGGTCTGCGTGATCGCGCTGCTCGCCATCGACGAAGCGGTCGTGACGCCGATGCAGGACCAGGTCGCACGCTCGGTGCGCGCCATCGAGGCCGCCGACGCCAACAGCCTGCGCGCTGCCCAGCTCGCCCAGCGCATCCACGCGCTGCGCGGCGAACTCGACCGGGTCGAGGAGCAGATCCAGCCCGGCGCGGAGACCAACCTCCTGGCGCTGATCTCCAAGCTCGCGCGGGACGCCGGGCTGGCGGACCAGCTCGAAGCGATCAAGCCCCGGCAGGCCTCGGGAAGCGACCAGTACCCCGAGACCCGGGTCGAGGTCTCGCTCAAGGGCACGACGATCGAGAACACCGTCCGGCTGCTCCACGCCATCGACCAGGCGCCGCTGCACCTGATCATCCGCTCGCTGCGGATCCGCTCGCAGAGCGGCCTGAAGCAGCTGGTCGACGTCAGCTTCTACGTCTCGAGCTTCATCCGGGCCTGATCTGACGGCAATCCTGCACCCGAGCGCCGCGAGCGGCTAGAATCGGGCCGTGGAAACGATGTACGGAACGACGGCTCCCGATGTGGAGCGCTGGTCCCCGCGCGTGGTCGTGGTGCGCGGGCTCAATCCGGGGCCGTTCACCGGCCCGGGCACGAACACCTGCCTGATCGGCAGCGGGCCGCGTCCCATCCTGCTCGACACGGGCTCGGGCGTGGAGGGCTACCTGCCCCTGCTCGAGGGCGCGCTTCGCTCGGAGTGCGACACCGACGCACCGGGAGACGTCGTCCTGACCCACGTCCATCCCGACCACATCGGCGGAGCGGCGGACGTCGTCAAGCGCTTCGGCCCGCGCAAGGTCTCCAAGAAGCCGTGGCCCGGCCGCGACGAGCAGTTCGCGGTGGAGCTCACGCCGATCGAGGACGGCGCACTCATCAAGACCGACGGTGCGACGCTGCGCGCCATCTACACGCCCGGACACGCCAGCGACCACCTCTGCTTCTACCTGGAAGAGGAGCGGTCGCTGTTTACCGGCGACCTGATTCTCGGCATCGGCACCACGGTGATTCCGCTCGAGGGCGGGGACATGCGCCTCTACCTGGAGTCGCTCGAGCGGTTGCTCGATCTCGAGCTCGAGCGCATCTACCCGGGGCACGGTCCCGCGATCGACGCGCCCTACGAGAAGATTCGCGAGTACATCGCGCACCGCCGGGAGCGCGAGGAGCAGGTCGTGAGCGCCATCGAGTCCGGGGCGCAGACCGTCGAACGCATGGTCGAGCACATCTACGTCGACACGCCCCGCGTGCTCTACCCCGCGGCGGGCCAGTCCGTGCTCTCGCACCTGATCAAGCTCGAGCAGGAGCAGCGCGCGGAGCGTGCCAACGACGCCTCGGGCGAGGAGTACTGGGCGCTCTGCTGAGCCCGCAGTGATGGCGGAGAAGGGCCCGCGCCGCGCGAAGCACCGTCGCCCGAGAGAAGTCGGGTCGAATGAAGCCGGGCTGCTCGGTTCCGTCCGCGGCGGCCGCGAACTGGTCATGTGCGGAGCGTACGTCGTACTGGCCGTCGGCCTCTCGCTGGTGCTCCTCTCGGATCTAGTCTTCGACGACCTGCTCGGCGGGCTCCGGACCGCCGTCGCGTCGGTCGCCGGCGCCACGTTCCGGGCCGTCGGCCTGCCGATCGAGACCGACGGGACGATCCTGCGGGGCCCCGGTACGGCGCTCATCATCGTCAACGAGTGCACGGGCATCGACGCCACGATCCTGCTGGCTTCCGCGATCCTGGTCTTTCCCGCCGGGCTCGGGCAGAAACTGGCCGGGCTCGGTCTCGCCGTGGCGGTGATGATGGTGCTGAACTTCGTGCGCGTCCTCTCGCTGATCTGGATCGGGAACTACTCGCCGGACCTCCTCGATGTCGGGCACCTCTACGTCTGGCCGCCGATCGTCATCCTGGTCGGGATCGGCACGCTCCTGCTCTGGGCGAATCGCGTTGTCGCCGATCCGGCCTGAGCGGATCGCCGCGCGGGTCGCCGTGTTCGCGGCGGCGTACCTGGGACTGTTCGCGCTGGCCCTCTGGAGCGGCGCGCTGATCGCCACCGAGCGCGCGCTGGCGGCCGGAGCCGTGCGCACCATGTCGGCGCTCGGAGACCCCGCGATCGAGCGGCGAGTCGAGGTATCCAGGATGGGTGCGTACGTGCGCTACGACTTCTCCGTCTCGTCGCCGCAGGGCCCGCAGCAGGTCGCGGCCAAGCACCCCTTCCACGCGCAGAACCTGGTGCTCTTCGCCGCGCTGGTACTCGCCTCGCCTGCGCTCACGGTCCGCAGGCGCGCGGCCGTACTGGCCGCGGGCCTCGCGCTGATCTTCGCGCTCGACACCCTGATCGTGGTCGGAGACCTGGTGCGGGCCGAGGACGACGTCTTCCACCTGGGCGAGCGCAACGTGTGGCCTGCTCTCGAGGCGCTGGTGGGCGCGCTGCGCTACAGCCAGCCCACCGGCGGAGCCTTCATGGCTCCCGTCTTCGTGTGGGGACTGCTGCTCGGCACCCGCCTGCTGGCGCGGCGGAGCGAGACATGAGCGCGGACTGGAGCGAGCGGCTCGGCTCCGAGGATCGCAGCGTCCAGCGCCGGGCGTGCGACGCGGCCTGCCGCGAGATCGAGACCGATCCGGACCTCCGCACGAAGCTGCGCGACCTGCTCCGGACGGGCTCGCCGCGCGCGAGGTTCGCGGCCGCATGGGTACTCGTCCGCTGCGAACCGCCGGGTCTGCGCGTGCTGCCCGCCCTGCTCGACGCCCTCGAACTGCCCGACGGCGACCTGCGTTGGAGCGCCGCGCACATGCTGGCGGCCCTGGGGCGCACACAGCCCGAGGTCTTCGCGGTCCTGCTGCAGGAGGCCGGCGACGCCTCGCGTCCACCGGAACGCCGGCGCATGCTGCTCTACGCCTTGCGCGAGCTCGGTCCGGACCGCCCCGAGACGGTTGCCCTGCTGCTCGCGGCCCTCGCCGACCCGGCGGCCGACGTGCGCCGCGCCGCCCTCTCCTCGTTCGGGAAGCTGCTCGAGCCCGACCGCGCCTGCCTCGAGCGCGCGCTCGAGATCGCGGCTGCGGATCCCGACGTGAAGCTGCGACGGATCGCCGTCACCGTGATGCCCGACCTGGCCGAGCACCACCCGGACCTGGCCGCGCGCGTGGCCGAGCGGCTGGCCGACCTGTCGAGCGCGGACGACGGGCTGCTCGCGCGCGCGGC
>JAFDDB010000057.1 GCA_019311115.1 Deltaproteobacteria bacterium | reverse complement strand
GGCTCCGCCGGAGCCTGCGCGGCGACGTCGACTTCAGGCTCGCCCTCGCCGTCGAGCGTCAGGTCGCTCTCGATCAGCAGGTCGCCGTTCGAGGTCGTCAGGTCGCCGGCCACGAACACGCCGTCGCCGTCACCCGAAATCGTCAGGCTCCCGTCCTCGGTCTTCGCGACGTTGCCCGCGGCGTCCACGATCCCGCCCGTCGCCGACACCGTCTGGTCCACCCCATCGCCGTCCAGCGCAAGGTCGCTCTCGATCAGCAGGTCGCCGTTCGAGGTGGTCAGGTCGCCTTCGATGGACACGCCGTTGATGCTGCCCGAGATCGTCAGGCTCCCGTCCGTCACCTTCTTCACGTTCCCGGACGCATCCACGCTGCCGCCGGTGGCCGACACCGTCTGGTTCACCGGCTCCACCGGAGCCTGCGCGCCGACGTCGACTACCGACTCGTTCGACCCGTCGAGCGTCAGGTCGCTCTGAATCCGCAACGCTCCGCCCGACGTCGTCAGGTCGCCGGCCACGAACACGCCGTCGCCGTCACCCGAGATCGTCAGGCTCCCGTCCTCGGTCTTCGCGACGTCGCCCGCGGCATCCACGATCCCGCCCGTCGCCGACACCGTCTGGTCCACGCCGTCGCCGTCGAGTGCCAGGTCGCTCTCGATCAGGAGGTCGCCACCCGACGTGGTCAGGTCGCCCTCGATCGAGACCCCCTCGCCGTCGCCCCAGATCGTCAGGCTCCCGTCCGTCACCTTCTTCACGTTGCCGGACGCGTCCACGATGCCGCCCGTAGCCGACACCGTCTGGTCCAGCGAAGGGCCGGCCTGCGCACTCACGATGAGCGGCTCGGCCTCGGCCTCGCCGTTCAGCGTCAGATCGCTCCCGATCAGCAGGTCGCCGTTCGACGTCGTCAGGTCCCCGGCCACGAACACGCCGTCGCCGTCACCCGAAATCGTCAGGCTCCCGCCGGTCACCTTCTTCACGTTGCCGGACGCACCCACGCTGCCGCCCGTAGCTGACACCGTCTGGTTCAGCGGCTCCACCGGAGCCTGCGCAGCGACATCGCCTGCCGGCTCGTTCGAGCCGTCGAGCGTCAGGTCGCTCTCGATCAGCAGGTCGCCACCCGACGTCGTCAGGTCCCCGGCCACGAACACGCCGTCACCGTCACCCGAAATCGTCAGGCTCCCGTCCTCGGTCTTCGCGACGTCGCCGGCGGCATCCACGATCCCGCCCGTCGCCGACACCGTCTGGTCCACGTGCTCGCCGTCGAGTGCCAGGTCGCTCTCGATCAGCAGGTCGCCACCCGACGTGGTCAGGTCGCCCTCGATCGAGACCCCCTCGCCGTCGCCCCAGATCGTCAGGCTCCCGTCCGTCACCTTCCTCACGTTCCCGGACGCATCCACGACGCCGCCCGTAGCCGACACCGTCTGGTCCAGCGAAGGGTCGGCCTGCGCACTCACGTCGAGCGGCTCGGCCTCGCCGTCGAGGGTCAGGTCGCTCACGATCCGCAGGTCGCCGTTCGACGTCGTCAGGTCGCCGGCCACGAACACGCCCGCGCCGTCACCCGAGACCACCAAGATGCCGTCGGTCACCTTCTTCACGTTCCCGGACGCATCCACGATCCCGCCCGTCGCAGACACCACCTGGTCGATCGGGTCGGGTGCGTCCTGTGCCGCCGGCCCGTTGCCGTCGTTCGGCACGCCGTCGAGCGTCAGATCGCTCTCGATCAGCAGGTCGCCGTTCGAGGTCGTCAGGTCGCCGGCCACGAACACGCCATCGCCGTCACCCGAAATCGTGAGGCTCCCGTCCTCGGTCTTCTCGACGTCGCCTGCGGCATCCACGATCCCGCCCGTGGCCGACACCGTCTGGTCCACCCCGTCGCCGTCCAGCGCCAGGTCGCTCGTGATGGTCAGCTGGCCACCCGTCGTCGTGAGGTCTCCGCCTACGGAGACGCCCTGGTCACCGCCGACCGTCAGGTCGCCGAGGGTCGACTTGGAGATGAAGCCGGAGCCGTCGACCCGGCCTCCGCTCGAGCTGACGAGCTGGTTCAAGGGGAGGTCGGCCTGCGCGGCGACCTCTTCCCCGCCGTAGTCCGACATCAAGCCGTCCAGCGTCAGGTCACCGTTGAAGGTCAGGTCGCCCGTCGCGGTCAGGTCGCCGCTGGCCGTGGCGTTTCCGTTCACGGTGAGGCTCGTGCCGTCGATGGTCTGGTTGATGTCCACGGTCTCGGCGGTCAGCGTCAGCGCGTTGTCGTCGAGATCGCTGCCTGCTTCGACCGTCAGAGTGGAGCCGTTCGCGGCCAGCAGGACGCTCTTGCCGCCCTTCACGGAGCCCCTGGTCGAGAACAGGCCCGCGGTCACGATCGAGACGTCTTCGGTCGCGTTGGTCGTACCGCGCAAGTCGATCGCCCCGCCCTGCGCGTCGGCAACCACGTGGGTCGCGGCCGTGGATCCCGATCCCATCTGGCGGAACGCGATCGTGTACACGTCGCCGACCGCGAGCTTGACCGTGTCCGTGCGCGGCGTCGGGTCACTGGGTACGAAGCCCAGGTCGCCCTTGTTCTCGATGCCGGGCTTGCCGGGGGCGCCGCCGGCCACGGGATGCAGGTCATCCGGGAGCAGGCCGTCGTCGTCGAACTCGAGATCGTCTGTTGCAACCGCGCCCGGATCGGAGCCGGCGTCGAGGGTCGGCGAGCTGATGAGGATGCCGCCGCCAGGGTTGAAGATCACCTTCTCGCCCGCAACCAGCATGGTGAGGCCCGCGGGGACGCTGATGCTCCCGGCCGTGTCGTTCAGCACGTGGAGGCCCATGAGCGTGGCCTCGGTGGCCGCCGTGATGGTGCCCATGTTGGTGACGTCGCCGATCAGCTCGAACGCGCCCGCGCCCGTCTCGTGCAGGGTGTTCCAGGCGTCCACGGTCAGGGTCTTCGCCGCGCCGGCGATGATTCCCTCGACGTTGACGACGGCACTCCCGTGGAAGACGATTCCGGCGGGATTGATCACGTAGACGGAACCGTTCGACAGCAGCATGCCGTGGATGTTGCTGACCTCGGGGACGACGATCTGGTTGAACACCGTCTGGGAGGCGGGGGACAGCTCGCCCACCTGCTGGAAGTCGAAGTTGACGATCTGCTCGATGGGAATGCTGAAGCCGTCGCTGACCTCGCCGGTTCCCCAGTTGATCACGGCGCCATCGCTCGGCGTGATGGTCAGCGTGTTGCCGACCTCGTTCGCCGGGGCCGTGCCGCTGATGACGTCCATGGCGGTCGGGTCGGCCGCCATGGCGGGCAGCACGAAGATGGGATTGGCCAGCGCGCTGGCGAGCATGAGGCTCAGCAGCTGCTTCAGGCTGAAGGCGAGATCTCGGAGCTTGATCGGGTTCGACACTTTTCCGCCCACCATCAGTAGAGGATCGTGAAGGACAGGTGATGTTCAACGTCGCCAGACTTGGCGATGTAGCCGCCTCCGACTTCTCTCAGGTCCCGTTGAGCCCAGCCCAGGTTGTAGAGGATGCTGATGTTGCGCCGGATCTGGAGCTCGGCGCCCGCGCCGAAGCCGAGCAGCGTGGCGTCGTTCTCGCCGGGACGGATGTCGCTCTGGCGCACGACCCCCTGGTCGGCAAACAGGCTCAGCTTGAGGTCCCAGTCGGGCCGGCCGCGCGCATGTTGCCGCGCGATGCGGAACTCGCCGAGTCCCGGGACCTGTGCGGGCTTCCGCTGCACGGGGAAGAGCCGCGGCACGTGCAGGAAGTACTCGGCGCGCATCAGGTAGACCGTGTCGCCGGCGATGGACGCCTGCGGGTAGCCGCGAACCGTGTACAGCCCGCCCGCGATCATCTCCTCCTGGGGAATCAGGCGGTTTCCCAGGGCCGACTGGCCGCGGAACGAGAGGTGGAGCTCGTGCACACGCGCTCCGGGATCGACGCCTCCGAAGGCGCGAGCCAGCACGGGCTCGAGGAACGACGACACCTCGCCCTCCCAGCGCAGGATCTGCCAGGTCTTGTCGATGCCGTTCGGACGGCCGAGCAGCTCGAGCTCGTCCCGGCTCAGGCTCGAGCCACCGCCGAGCGACCGCTCCCACGAGAACGAGCCCGAAAACGAGGAGGCGTCGGTCGTGCGCGAAATGCGGACTCCCGCCTTCGGCGCGAAGTAGTCCTCGTGGCCCTCGTTGTCGGAGCCCGGAGGCGCCGGCAGCTTGTTCTTGACGCGCGAGTCCTTCCACTGGATCCCGCCGACCAGGTCCACGAACAGGTCGCGATCCTGGAACACGTTCCAGATGAGTTCGCCACCGACCTGGTGCTGGCGGCCCTCGAACTTGGCCCTCGCGAAGCCGACCTCGGAGGCATCGTAGTCACCGAACGCGGCGTTGACCTGAACGCGCAGGCGGTCGACGTTCGGCACCGGCGCTTCGTACGACCCGAACATGGCGTACACGTCGCTGAAGGTCCCTCCGGTCACGTAGTCGAGCCGCAGGATGTCGTCACGGCCCGTGAGCTGCGTGTTGCGGAAGCCGAAGCGGTTGCGCCAGCGGTTGGTCTCTTCGGTACCGGTCTTGCTCTTCTGCGCGTAGACGGACCAGGTCTTCTCCTCGACGACCTTGAAGTCCAGGTAGGCGACGCCGGGCGTGATCCGGCTCGGCGAGATCTCGGCAACCACGCGGCGGCCGGGATGCCGGTTGAGCTCGGCGACGTAGTTCTTGAGCAGGTCGGTGCGGAGCAGGTCGGTCGTGGCGTCCGAAGCGGAGTCGGAGCCCGCAGGCTGGATCGGCGAGCGCGCCTTGATGCGCTCGAGCTGCGCGTCGCTCACGTCCCCGAACCCGAAACCGTCGACCTCGACCACGCGAAGCTCGCCAATGCGGCCGGTCTGGATCTCGACCCGCACGACGTCCTGCGTAACCGGGATCCGCTTGTCCTCACCGGTCTGCGGATCGATGTCGGCGGGGTTGGTCTGGACCAGGACCGCGCCGAGCCCCTTGCGGTTCAGCTCGCTGAGGATGCCGTAGTTGATCGTGGCCAGGGCAGACGCGTAGTAGAAGGCCGGTTCGTCCTTGGCGATCTGCTCGAGGGTCGTGGTCACCTGCGGCAGGCCCTCGCGCGGCGCAACGTAGCCATCGGTCACGCGCCCGAGAACGATCTCTGCACTCAGCACCGAGTCCAGCGAGGGATGGTCCGCGTGGGGCTCGGCGAACTCGGGCTCGATGCCCCCGACCAGGTAGGCCTCGCCGTCGAGCGCCAGGGCCACGGCCGGGAGCGCTGCGGCGGACGACGCCGAGACGCCGTCTCCCAGCGGAACCGGCAACGCCTGCGCGGCGTGTGGCAGACCCACCAGGGCCAGGGCCAGCGTCAACGCGAAGCAGGAGCTTCTGAGCAGCGACTCGTTCATCGAGGATTCTCCGCCGAGACGCGCGCCGAGGCGCGCTGTGGACTCCGTGAGGGGGGCGACCCGCAACTTTCGCGCAGCTCCGCGGTCGCTGGCCGAGGGGGACGAGTGAACCAGAATGGTCGAAACACGCACGAACTTGACCTGCTTTCCACCTTGCCACGCGCTGGACGCACTGCGCGGCCGGTCCGACCCCTCTCCCCGTGCTTGCCGTTATACCCCCGCAGCCTGCAAAGGGTCAACCGACTTTCGCCTCCGAGAAAGCGGAGTCACGATGGCGGCAGGACGCTCTCGGGCGGCACTCCCGCCTCACCCATGATCGCGGCGGCCACCAGGCGGGGTACATAGTCCTGTGTCTCTTGCGGCAGTAACCCGCGCTGCACGAGCGTCCAGTAACTCCGATCGGTGCGCGGGTCGTCGAGCTTCTTGAGCGCGCGGCGGATGCCGTTCTCGCCCTTGTTGTAGGAGGCGATCGCGAGCAGCAACGCGTCGCCACCGAACTCGAAGGCCAGGTTGCGCAGGTACTGCGCGGCGGCCCGCGTCGACTTCGCCGGGTCCGTGCGCTCGTCCACCGTGTCGGTGATTCGCAGGCCGTAGGCTCGACCGGTACGCGGCATGAACTGCCACAGGCCACGGGCCCCGGCCTTGCTGCGGATGTCGGTCTGGTACCCGCTCTCGATCATGGACAGGTAGCGGAGCATCCCGGGCATCTTGGCCGCCTCCAGCTCCGCGTCGATCATCGGGCGGAGCTTTCGGCCTCGCGCCAGCGAGTCCTCGACCCAGCCCCGCCGCCTCGTCAGCACCAGCCGGAACTGCTCCTCGACGGCCTCGTAGAAGCTCTCGGGGATGTTCTCGGACTCCTGCCAGAGGTCCTCGAGCACCTGCTCCGCCCGCTCGCGGATGCACAGACCCAGGTCGCGCTCCGCGACACGGTCGGTGCGACAGGGCCCGCGGCGGATCATCCCGCGAGGAGCTGCGGCGTCGCGCTCAGCGACCTGGCGCGCGGACCCCGCCCTCGCCGTCGCACGCGCGCCGGCGACGGCCGACTCGTAGACCCGGCGCAGATCGACGTCGCCGTCGAGCTGCTGGGACAGCAGATCCAGACCCGCCAGCCGCGCCTCCGGAGGCGGAAAGTCGTCCAGGTAGCCGCCGTCGAGGAGCAGGTTGACCGCGACGTTCAGCGACTTCTTGGCGGATGCCGCGTCGCCCGCGCGCGAGGCCGTGAGCGCCTCGCCCGCCAGCGCGACGGCCTCGTCGAGCTCGCCGCCGGGCCAGAGCTGCACGGCCGCCAGGCCGATGGCCAGCGCGACCCCCACGCCCGCCGCCAGGGCGAGCCAGCGGCCGATCGGGGGTCGCATCGTCCCCTCTTCGTAGACGAGGGACACGTCACCGAGCTCGATCACGTCGCCGGGCGTGAGCAGCACGGCCGTGGTGACGTCGTAACCGTTCACGCGCGTGCCGTTCGCGCTCTCGAGGTCCCGCAGCGAGTGGCGGTCCTCGTAGGGGGCGATCATGGCGTGACGGCGCGACACGCGTTCGTGCGCCACCACGACGTCGGCTTCCGGCGCCCGCCGGCCGAGCACGGCCTCGGTGTCCGGCACCGCAGTCGCCTTGACCCGCTTCTCGCCGTCGAGCTGTACCAGCCTCATGGGCATCGGACCGCCGCCCCTGCTCAGTTCCGGTCCGGATCCTCTGGCTCCGGGAAGCCGAAGGGATTGTCGTCGCTCGGCTCGGCCGGCGCGTCGTCTGGCGCGTTGCCGATGCCGAGGCCCGCGGGGACCCGGATCTCGGCAATCGTCGCGTGCGTGACCGGCGAACTCAGCGCACCCTCGATCTTGGCCCGGCTGCCGTCAGGGAAGACCTGCTCGATCACGATGCTGCCGATCGTCTCGCCGTCGTCGATCAGGCGTCCCCGGAACCCGACCTGCATCCCGCGCTTCTCGCCCGACTCGATCAGGACCGCGACCGTGTCCTGTCCGTAGCCGACCGACTCGAGCACGGGCGTCGAGTGGATCTCGAACTCCGGCTTCTTCTTGACGGGAGGCGGCGGCGCGGGCTCGAAGTCCACGCGAACCGAGAAGTCGAAGGCCCGGCTGTCCTTGTGCGCCACCACGCCGACCAGGTAGCCGCCCGCGGGCACGCTCCGTTTCACCTCGAGGTGCGCGGCCCCGCCGCTCGCGTCACGCACGAGCGTCTTCGCCTCGCGGTCCGTGATCATCAGCGAGTAGCGCAGCGCAGACTTGTCCTCGCTGGTCACCTGTACCGAGGCCCTCAGGTCGCCCTTCTCGCCGACGCGGGTACGGAACCAGCGCTCGCAGTCCTTCCGGGGACAGTTCACGCGGTCGACGTAGGGACGCGCGGGCGCCAGGAACAGGGCTCCGGTCGGATAGCCGTGCGGCGGGGGCGTCAGCGCGCACGCCGACGAGAGCGATGCGGCCAGCAGCAGGACGGCCGGGCGGAGGCGAGCGCTCCGCATCAGCTACCCAGCGAGCCGGGCGGCGGACGGTGCACGATCCTCGCGATCTCGTCCCCGCTCTCGATGCGGTACTTGGCCTTGACCCGCAGACCTGAAGAGTCGTCGACCGTCCACTGCATGACGCCACCTCCCAGACGCTGACCTTGCTGCAGGAACGTAGGAAGCGCGAGGGGGCCGGTCCACTCGCGCCGAAGCTCCCGCTCCTGTCCGCTGTCGTCGCCCACCGTGATGCGCAGGCTGAGCGACTGGCAGCTCGTGGTCCAGCGGAACGTCTTCGAGCCGCTGCCCTCGCGGTAGGTAAACGTCTGCTGCTCCGACGGACAGACCAGGCGCAGGTCGCGGCGCTTCACTCGCATGCCGGGCGAGCCCTCGACGGTCGCGGGAACACCGCGCAGCCGAACCGCGATCTGGGAGCCGCCCGCGATCGAGCGCTGCATGCCCTCGGCCCGCTTCATCCAGCCCAGGAACGACGGACCGAAGCTCATGGTGCGGTCGCCGACCATGCGCTTCGCCCCACCCGCGGCGTAGAACGGGCCGAGCTCTTCCTGCACGAAGACGTCGAGCTCACCGGTGGAGGGATCGTAGAGCGCCAGCAGGTCCTGCTCAGAGAGGCGCCCGCCGTAGCGCGAGACGATCCGCTCGGCCCAGCGGCGATCGAGTTCACGCCGCGCGGAGTCGAGCAGCGCGGAGTAGCCGTCGAGAATGGGCGCCTCGAGGATGTCGCGCAGCTTGCCTCTGACGCTGGCGTCGCCCTTGCGCGGAACGATCCGCTTCACGACCGCGAGCGCGTCCTCGAAGGAGCTGCCCTTGCCCCCGGCCACCTCGCGCGCCAGCGCCAATGCCTGCTCCGGCTCGGCCTGTCCATCCTCCACGTCGATGGCCACCGCGTCGAGCGCCGCCAGGTACTCGGTGTAGGGGGCGACCTTCTCCTCCTCGCCCTGCACCTCGGTGCGACGCACCTCGGCGACCATGCCGATCCAGGCGGGGGGCGCAGCGTCGCGTTGCAGGTCGTCGCCCGACTGCGTACCGATCTGCTCCAGGATCTTCAGGTGCGGGGACTTGCGCACGGCCGGGTCGGATCGCGGGCCGGTCGGGACGTCGAGAAGGTAGCGGCGCCAGGAACGGTCGAAGCGGTCGACGTAGCGGCGGCGCACCTCGTTGACGCGCGCCACGGGGACCGCGCCGGTGTTCTCGACAGACGCGAGCAGCCGCTTGAACAGGCCGTCGTAGCCCAGGTGCGTGTAGAGACCGGGGACCATCCCGCGAGAGCTGGAGTCGGGCGCATCGAGCCCGGCCTCCACGTACGTGACGGGCGGGAAGCTGCCCTCGGCGCCGCGCGTCTGCTCCTCGAGCTTCCCGATGTCGAGCAGCGCCGCCGCGCGCGTCGCGAGCACGTCGCGTTGCGCCTCGCGCAGTTGGTCGCGGTCCGGAGGCCGCATCCACTCGATGAAGCGGCGATACGCCTCGGCGTAGCCCTTCGGATCCTTCATGCGCCGCGGCACGTACGGCGACAGGTCGGGAGCGATGCTGGCCGCGCTCGTGGCGATGTACTCGAGGTCCGTCGCCGCGGCGACCGCCGCGCGGAACACGTTGTCGTCTCGCTGGCGGAGCGCCTGCTCCACGTTCTCGCGCGTGTAACGGTCGAAGTTCCGCTCGAAGCTGGCGACGAAGGTGCGCTTGGCATCGTAGACGGCTCCGGCCAGCGTGCGGAAGCCGAGCCGGTTGACCCAGGTCGAGACCTCTCCCTGGTTGTACTCGACGCTCTCGCGCAGCGCCGTCAGGTCCTGGATGGAGGGATCGGTCGAGAGCGCGAGCCGGGCGGTGCGTTCCAGGTCGTGTGTGCCGGAGTAGTTCTGCACGAAGGAGAAGGCCCACAGCACGAGCACGCCGAGCGCCACCAGCCCGCCAGCGCCGAGGATGACGCGGCGCGCGATCGGCCCGAGACGGCTCTCGGGCAGCGCCAGCTCCTCGTCGCCGATCATCACCTCGAGGAACAGCTCGCGCAGGTAGCGCGGTGCGGGGCCGCCCGCACCGTGCTGGGTGCGCGCCCAGGTCTGGCCCAGGCGGTGCAGCGTCGGAGACACGGCGTCACCCGTCGCGCAGGCGCTGGTCAGGTAGACGCCGCGCAGGAAGGGTGGGATGGCGTTGTAGATGTCGCGCTTGAAGGCCGAGCGCGCGAAGCGGGCCACCGCCCGGCCGAGCTCTTCGACCTCTTCGGGAAAGACGAACATGCGCCGCTTGGCGACAGGATCGGGCGAGCGCATGAGCAGGTCGGGCAGCAGGCCGTCGAGCCGCGCGCGGAGCTCCCCGAACGCCATCTGGATGCGCTCCCCCGCGTCGGCCATGCGCCGCTGGTCGTTCGTCCAGCCAAAGGCCTCGGCGTGGCGCTCCGGTGGCAGCGCGTTCGCGAACTCGGTGAAGCCCTCGATCTGGTCGGCCTTGGTGACGAGCAGGTAGACGGGGGCGTCGACGCCCAGGTGGACCTGGATCTCGTTCAGGCGGCGGCGCAGCTGGCGGGCCTGCTCCTCGAGCTGGTCGGGTCCGAGCGTCAGCAGGGTCGCGGCCGGGATGGTGAAGAGAATCCCGTTGGCGGGGCAGTCGGCGCGGCTGCTGCGCAACTGGTCCAGCAGCAGCTGCCACTCGGCCCGATCTTCGTCCGCATCGCTCGAGAAGTAGCGGCCCGCCGTGTCCAGGCCGATGGCCTCGTTGAACAGGAAGAAGTCGCAGGTCTGCGTGGGGCCGAACATGCGCGAACGCGCGTACTGCGCGGGCAGGTCGAGGCCGCACTCGCCGAGCAGCGTGCTCTTTCCCGATCCGGTCGCGCCGATCACCAGGTACCAGGGCACCTCGTAGACGCCTCCGCGCCCGCCCAGCGACCTGCGGATCTCGAGCAGCGCCTCGCGGAAGCGCGACTTCACGTCGGCTCCGGCCGCACTCGTCGCCGCCTGCGCGCGCGCGTCCTCCAGGTCGCCCTCGAGACCCCGGTCGAGGCGGTCGCCACGCTCGCGCGTGACGACCATGCGCACCAGCAGCACCAGGAAGACGATCAGCAGGATGGCGAGTGCCGCGATCACCGCGAGCAGCCAGCGCTCGGTGAAGAAGCCGATCAACCCGACCACGATCCCGACCGCGAGCGTGCAGCTCGCCGGCACCCAGAACCACGGATTCCTGACCCAGTCGAACACGTCAGCCTCCGCGCGGCACGGGCACGTCACCGCCCACCAGTGCGAGCACGCCCCAGACCACGCCGTAGATCACGACGAGGCCCACGACGCCCAGCCCGAGCCAGCCCAGCACGCCCCAGCCCCCCGCTCGGGGCAGGCTGATGTCCAGCTCGTAGGCAGTCGGCGCAACCGGTGTCTCGGCCATCGCGTCCTGCACGACGCCGGCGGCACGCAGCGTCTCGAACTGGTGCTGGATCAGCGCCTGCCGGTCGGCCGGCGAGGTGGCGTACTGGCCCTCGAAGCCCAGCACCAGCGTCAGGAAGTAGACCTCGCGCGCCGCGTTCTGCTCGGGCCGCAGCCGCGCCAGGTGCTCGTAGAACTCGTTTCCGCCGCGCGCGGTGCGGAAGAGCTGGAGCTGCAGCGTCTCGCGCTGCCACTCGGCGCGGCCCGCCCACTCGCGGCGCAGCAGCGTCTCGTCCGCCCAGGCGACGAGCGCGAAACGCGCCTCCTCGACCTCGTCCGGCGGAATGCCCTCGGCGGCGCTGCCCTTCGACACCGGCTCGAGCAACGCGAGCAGGCGGCTGCGCAGGGCCTGGGGCTCCGGCATGGTATCGGCCGGCGCCTGTGCCAGCAGCTGGACGAAGGCGATGTAGTCGCCCGCGAGCCTGGCGAGACTCTTCTCGGCCACCGGCTACACCTCGTGAGACACGATGTAGAGCCGCACGTCCGCCTCTTGCAGGTTGCCGAGGCTCAGTGCGAAGCTGTGCTCGTCGCGAACGTGGTTCCACAGCTTGTCGTGCGACCCCACGGTGAACCACTCGTAGCCGGGCTTCGCGGCGATCTCGGTCGGAGCCGCCGGCATGACCTCGATCGGCAGCCCGTCCAGGTTCATCATCAGGATCGAGCCGGCCAGGTCCTTGAGCGAGCCGGCCTTCCCCTCGTCCTTCACGAGCTGCGCCAGCTCCTTCGGGTCGATCGACGCCTTGATCCCCAGGTAGAAGCGGTTGCGCGGGTCGGCGTCCTCGAGCGAGAGGTCCGACGTGGTGTACACGCGGTAGCCCGCTTCGGTCTTGACCGGGAGCGGCACCTCCTTGAAGCGCTCGGGAACCGCCTCGCCCAGGTTCGCGTCGATGAAGCGCAGCAGCTCACCGTAGCAGCCGTGCAGGTCGTCGTGCCGGTATTCCGGAAGCTCCGCGGCCTCCTGCATGTTGAAGGCCGCCAGCGCACCGGCCAGCTCGACGAGCACCGAGTAGAACGCGAAGGGCGGCGTGGCCCCGGTGGTCAGGTGGTGCCGGAGAAGAGGAGCCATCCGCGCGAGCGTGTAGCGCATCCACATCTTGGGCAGGTCGGCCGTGGCGACGGTGGTGGTCCGGCCCGAGAGCACGCGCACCTTGGCCGCCACCTGGCTCACGATCTTGGTGATCTCCTCGACCAGCGGCGTGCAGGCCTGCAGCGCGAGCAGCGGTGGCACGTACTCCGAGGACAGCCCGAAAGGGCGCGCCACGTCACCCGTCGCCTCGATGCGCGCCAGCTTGATCGCGTCGCAGGTCTCGAGCTCGAGCTCTTCGCCGGTCAGGAAGACACGCACGTTCTCGAGCAGGACCTCGAGTGGCGCCTCGGAGCCGCCGCGGTTCAGGTCCGGCGCGGTCTCGGGCTTGACCTTGTAGCGGACGTCGCGCGAGCCGTTCTCCATCGGCGACGCGTTCGCCTCGCCGTCGTGGATGCGGCGCACGGCCAGGTAGACGTCGACCGCCTCGGCCGCCGGGTCGAAGGCCCGGCTCTCGACCACCGCGTTGCCGTCCGGGTAGCGGATGAGCTGGCCGCCGGGCAGCACCACCTCGAGGCGGACGATCTCAATCCGGTTGTCGGACAGTCCCTCTTCGTCGATCTCGAACTCGCGCACGCCCCAGTGAAAGGGATCGATCGACCGGATCAGCGCGTAGAGGCGCGTGTCCGAGTACAGGTCGTGGTGCTGGAGGTGCTGCGGGCGGAGGAACATCCCCTCCTGCCACGCGATCGGCGTCAGACGCTGGCTCGGCATGCCTCGCTCTCCACGCTCAGCGAACCTGCACGTCGCTTGCGGTCAGTACGATCGTCGGCTTGCCGAAGGTCGGGCACTCGGCCTCGACCACGGCCTGACTCGGACCGCTGTAGAAGTCCGCCAGCACCCCGATATAGCGCGTATTCTGGGGGAGGACTTCCTCCAGGTCGCGGGTCGCGCCAGGCATCACGGTGATCTCCCAGACGTCGCCGGTCATGCCCGGCGGGCGGCCGCCATCGAGCAGCTCCACGGCGTCGGTCTGGCGATAGGCCATCAGGTTCTGGAGCGGGTAGAAGTAGACCACGACCACGTGCGGAGAGCCATCGAACTGGTTCAGGTTGGGGCTGGCCTCCAGCGTGAGGCAGACCTCGGGCGGACTCGGGGAAGATGCGCAGCTCAGCAGCAGGACCGCGAGACCCGCGGCTCGGGCGGCTGCCGTCAGCGCGCTCGCTCTCCGGGAATTGCGTGGCTCGCTGCACTGGCTCCTCGCGCCCGTCGTCGGGTTTCGTGTCACGCTCGTGTGTCTCCCCCGCAGCACGCGCTCGCCGGATCCCGCCCGGGCACCCGAGGACGCGTACAACCTCCCGTCCAGTATGAATTATTCCGGGATTCAGGGTCAATCGGAACCGCACCGCGCAGTTGACAGCGCGCGCGGCGCCGGCGTAGCGTCCGCAGCGGATGGGACGCCGGAGGCTCGCATGACAGAACCCGCACAGGACGAAGCCGCCCGGCCGGGCACCCTCTCCATCGAGCAACTCTCGGACCTGCGCGAGAAGACCGAGGCCGTCTCGGAGTTGCTGCGCACCCAGCTCGCAGGACACGTCGAGACGATCCGTCCGATCCTGGCGCCGCCGCGGCTGCTGGGCAAACACGTGCGCTCCGGCCACCGCAGCGAGGCGCATGGGGCCGATGCCGCCCTCCGGGAACTCAAGCAGGCGTATGCGGGCTTTGCCCCGCGGCCCTTCGGCCTGCAGAAGGAGCTGACCGAGGACCCGATCTCGGTCGAGGGCAAGCTCGAGCTCTACCCCTGGGAGTACGGCCACGACCTCGAGGACGGAAAGACCATCACCATGACCTCGCCCATGCGCTGGGTCCTCGCCTACCGCTCGGGCTACACGCTGGCACAGCTGCGCAAGACGCTCGCGACGAAGGAGTCGCGGCGCACCGAGGACGTGCGGCAGTTCGTGGCCAGCGCCATTGCACTGAAGCTGCTGATCGAGAAGCACCCCGAGATCAGCGACCTGTTCCGGGACCTGCGCTACGAGGTCTCGTTCGCGACCTGCGACGGCCTCGGCGACCTGCCGCTCACGATCCTGAGCTCGAGCGTCGGCTCGGTCCGCCCGGACGACGAGCTGATCAAGACGGCCACGCGCTTCTCGGGCGTGCCCGCGTTCATCGAGCTGATCGACCAGGACGCCGCCCAGCACCTGCGCGACCCGCTCCGCGAGCGCATCGCGTCGATACTGGGCTAGTAGCGGACACCTTGCGCGCCGGGCCGGCGCCGCGCAGCTTCTCACTCGGGACTCGACGGGCGTGGACGTCCCTGTCCTCTGCCGTCGCTCGCGCGTGTCAAGTCGCCGTGTCGATCGGCCGAACGCGCACGGAGAGACATCGCATCCAGGGGGAATCCGGATGGTCAGCCTGCAGCGCGCCTCGGGCCCGACGGCCCTGCTCGACGTCGCCTTTTTGAAGGGCGGTATGCTCAATGTGTTCGAGCTGATGCGCATTCGCCGCCTGTTGCGCCGCGGTCGGGGTTCCGACGCGCGAGAGCGGGCGGAGAGCTTCGTGCAGAACACGAAGCGGGCCCGCGCCCGCAGCGAGCACGGGAACGCGATGAGTCACACGCAGCGCTGCATCGCCGCCGGGGAGCTCCTCTACCAGCTGGGCGGCTGCTCCGAGGCCCTCGAGCTGTGCGTCCTTCCAGCGGCGGAGGAGATGGTCCGGGACGGGGACTACGCGGGGGCGGGGATGGTGCTGCAGGACGTCCTCGATGCGGAGCCGGACTGCGCGCGGGCGCAATCCCTGCGGGGACGGATCCCCTCCGAGTATCTCTGACCTACGGAACGACCAGGACGTCGGTCTGACTCGGTGCCACTTGCGTGCCGACCGCGTTGCCCTTGTTGTGCTTGGTGGGCCCGCCCGCGTACACGGCCTTCTTGCCCTCGAACTTCACCTTCGCGCTTCCCTTGATCCACTCCAGCTTGCCCATGTTGACGCTGGAGACGACGCCGCCAGGCATGCCGGCCTCGTCCCCCATGCTGCGGGGGACCTCGCTCTTGATCGTGCAGGCGGGCTTGCCCGTGATCTTCACCTTCTTGGCCGTCTTGGACGCCTGGGCGACCATGGCCATGTTCGGGTAGGGGATCGGGACCGGCCCGGCCGGCGACGGTGTCTTGCAGACGTCCGGGAAGGCCGCGGCCTGCCCGCCCTTCTTGCAGGATGCTGGCATCATGGGTTGTTTCCTCCGTGCCTGGCTCGCTAGCCGAGGTGGATCTGGTCCGCCTTCACCTTGAAGTCCCGCGTCGAGCGCATGACGGTCTTGTGGGCCTTCAAGTGATAGGTGGACGCGATGAACGTGCGGAGCCGCCCGGCGCGGAGCTGTGCGAGCTCCTCCACCACGCGGTAGGTGCGCTTCGCCCTCTCCCTCACCTGCCCTGCGATGGTCTCGAGTCTCTCGACTACGAGCTGCACGTCGCTCGCGTGCGTCACTAGACGCTGCACCGTCTGCCGCAGCTCGCCGGCTCGCTGCTCCAATCGCTTGGCGACCATTTCTACGAGCGGACCGGCCAGCCGTGCCCCGCTCGCCGAGAGCGCCAGACTCGAGCGAGACGCGCCATCCCCGGTCTCGAGATTGATCTCGCGGGAACGTGCGTCGATTCGCTCCGCCTCGAGCTGGAGCGTGTGCGCCGCGGCGAGACGCAGGTTTCCCGCCTCCGCGACCACCTCGAGGTCACCGCGTCCCGTTCGCACCTGTGCGCGGCCCAGCGCAGCATCGTACTCGACGACGAGCTCTCCCTCCGTGGAGAAAATGCGCAGCACCTCCGGGTGCGACGAGGCGACCTCGGCGCGGGCGCCACTCGCCAGCTCGAGACGCCTCGCGCCGAGACCTGACCGCCCCAGCACGGCGACCACGAAGGCCTCGCAGCCCTCCTGCCCGATGAGCAGGACCTCGTCTCCGACGCCCGGAGCTTCGGCACTCGGCAACGCGAGGGATGCCCACCGCACCTCGTAGGATCCGTCGAGCCGGATCTCGACCTCGTCGTCCTCGATCCGCTCTACACGTCCGCGTCGGGCGAACGTACCGGCGACATCCGTCAGCACTCTGGCACTCGTCATGTCTTCTGCTCCCTGGCCGGTTGGGCGGGAGGCGTCCAGGCCTCCGCCTTCGCCAGCTCCTTGTCCGTTCGAAGGGCCTTCCTGCGGCGCGCCCGTGTCCAGCGGGCTCCGCGGTCGTCGATTGAATGCAGGACGCTCTGTCGGAGGTCCGCGCGCGTCAGGTCGGCACCGCGCAAGACCGCGTGCGAGAGGTCGGCGAAGCGGGCGTCGATACCCTCCAAGCCCGCGCGCTCACAGCGCGCACCGACCAGCTCCGCACGCTCGAGCCTGGCGCCGCGCAGGTCGGCCGCCTCGAGATCGGCCTCCTCGAAGCGGGCGCCCATGAGATCGGCTCCGCCGAGGCGGGCTCCCCTCAAGATCGCGCGTGAGAAGTCGGCGAGTTGCGCCCGTGCGCGCACCAGGCTGGCGCCCTCCAGACGGGCCTCGCTGAAGTCGACCTGACCGACCTCCACGCCGTCGAGGTTGGCCCCCGAGAGGTCGGCGCCGGACAGATCGGAGTCAGTCAGCTCGCAGCCACGGAGATCCATGCCCACCAGGCGCGCCTGCTTGAGGCTGCACGTGTGGAGCTTCGTGCGCTCGAGACGGCAGCTCGTGAAGTCGAGCGCCTCCATGTCCGTACTCTCGAGCCGCGCGCCGGAAAGGTCGAGGTCCCGGAGCTCTGCATCGGAGAAGTCACAGTGCTCCAGCTCGGCGTCACGGAAGCTCGCTCCCTCGAGCCGCGTACCCACCAGCAGGGTGCCGTCGAGACGGCTGCCGTCGAAGCGGGCGCCGCTGGCGTCTGCCCCCGAGAAGTCCGCATCGGTGAGGTCGCAGCGCTCGAACCGCGCGCGCGCCAGGCGGGCGCCGGAGAAGTCGGCCTCGCCGAGGTTCACGTCTGCGAGGTCCACGTCCTCGAGCCGGCACTCCCGGAACGCCGCGCGCTGCAGCCGGCTCCCCGACAGCGACGCGCCCCGCAGGTCGCAGCGCTCGAACTCGACGTCTTCGAGATCACGGTCCGAGAGATCGTAGCCGGCGAGCGAGCACTCCTCGAAGCGGCACCCGGTGAGCTCCAGGGGGAGCGCGTCCACGACCGCCAGGTCGATTTCCTCGAACGCGATCTCCTGCATGCGGGCGTGGCGGAACTCGACTCCGTCGAGGGCACATCGCGCAAGCTGCACACCGCGCAGCAGGGCCTCGCCGAACTTCGCCGCACGCAGGGCACCGCCCTCGAAGCGGGTGCCCTCGAGCGTGGCACCGCTCCAGTCGGCCTCCCGAATCGAGCAGTCGACGAAGCGCACCCGGCCGAGTCGTGCGCCCGAGAAGTTCGCGCCGTCGCAGTCCGCATCGGTGACGAGCCCGCCTGCGAATTCCGCGTCGGAGAGGTCCGCCCCCGCCAGCCGACAGACGCGCCGCCGGAAGCCGCGAATGCCCACCTCGCCGAGGGCCTCCCGCTCTTCTGGATCGAGGTCGAGCGAGTCCAGGGCCACGTCGAGGACACCTTCTCCGATGACCGCCTTCTCCGCGGCGAAGAACGACGCGCCATCCAGGGTCGCGCCGCGCAGGCTGGCGCCCTCCAGGTTGACGCCACTCAGGGTCGCGCCGCGCAACGACGCACCGCTGAGGTCCGCGCCAGACAGGTCCGATGAATCGAGGAAGGCTTCTTCCAGGTTCGCTTCGCGCAGGTCCGCGTCGCGCAGATCCACGTCGCACAAGTGAACTCCCGCCAGGTTCACGCCCCGCAGCTGCGCACCCCGCAACGGCAGTTCGACGGCGAGGGCACCCGCGAGCGAGGCTCCGTTGGCGACCATGCGGAGCAGGTCGGCGGCCTCGGTGAGCGTGGGTGCCGGAGCGTCGGTCATGGGTCACGCCTCGCGCGGCGCAGATTGGCGCCCTCGAATCGCGTGCCATCGACTCGCGCCTGTAGCAGGTCGGCGCCGTAGAGGTTGGCGCCGCGGAGATCCGCACGAGTCAGGTCGGACTCGCCGAAGCTGGCCTCGAAGAGGTTGCTCTGCGACGCGTTCGCCCCGACCAACCCCGCGCGCTCGAACCGGCCCTGCTTGAGGCTCGCCGCGTGCAGCGTGGCGTCTCCCAGCTCGGCGCTGCTGAAATCGGCGCCGTCGAGGCGTGCATACGAGAAGTCGGCGCCGCTCAGGCGCGCCCCGTCCCAGACGGAGTCGGCCCCGGTCACCCCGCGCAGCGAGCCGTGCGAGAAGTCGCAGCCCGCCGCTCGCAAGTCGGTCAGGTCGGCACCGTCGAGTCGGGCTCCCGTTCCCCGAACACCTTCCACGTAGGCCTCGCGCAGGCAGGCCCCGTCGAGCACAGCGCGCTCGAGCAGCGCTTCGGACAGGTCAGCGCCCTTCAGCACCGCCTGCGAGAGCACCGCCTCGGCCAGGCTGGCTTCCTCGAAGGTGGCATCGGTGGCGTCCATCCCGGTCAGCACGGCGCCGTCGAGTCGCGCCCGGTCGAAGGCCGCCTCGCTGGCGCTGGCTCCCGACAGATCGGCTCCGCGCAGATCGGCCCCGGTCAGGTCGGCCTCGTCGAGCTTGGCTCCCGTCAGCACGGCGTTCGTCAGAATGGCGTCACTCAGGTCGGCCCCTGCGAGACGGGCGTCGGCGAGATCGGCGCCGGTCAGGTTGGCACCCGTGAGGATCGCTTCGGCCAGGTCGGCGCCCCGCAGCGGAGCGGCCGAGAGGTCCAGGCCGCCGAGATCTACGTCCGCCAGCGCCTCGCCAGCGGCGACGCGCCGCAGCACCTCTTCGCGATCGATCGCCGGGTCCTCGGGTACGTCCATGCCGAGGCTCGCGCGAAGGCGCGCCTCCTCGGCCTGCGCCTCGGGAGTGGGCTCGATCCCGGCGTCTACGTCGACGCCCGCTGCAGCGAGGTCTTCCCGCAGAGCCGCCTGCTCGCGTTCGGCAGCCGCCTCGACGGCCGCGGCTCCCTCCCTGTCGGCGGCCTCCTCATCGGGCTCGACGTCGTCGATCTCCTCCTCGGCCGCCTCCTCCGCGATGCGCTGAACCAGCAAGGCCTCGCACTGCGCCAGGTCCGGTCCCACTTCTTCGAGCGGCTCGCTCCGAACGTACACGTGGGAGAGGTCCTCGTGGTCGACGCTGGCGACGTCCGCGTGTCCGCGCCAGACCAATACGAGCTGGAGCGTCTCTGCGTCCACCCAGAGGGTGTCGAGCCGCATCGGGATCTCGCGAAAGCCGGAGTCCTGCTGGCCGGGCCCCCGGTCGCACAGGAACGAGCGCACGCGCAGCCCGGGTAGCCGTGACTCGAGGCGCGGATGCTCGGGGTGGAGGTTCTCGAGGAGCAACGTCTCGTCGCCGCGCAGGTAGGGGATCTGCATGCCGGCGGGAGCCGCGTTGAAGTAGCTCCAGTCGAAGTCCTCCGGCAACCACGGCCAGCGCTCCCGGCGCCAGCGGCGGCGATAGGTGCCGGCCTTCGAGCGCCGCTGCTTCCAGGTGGCTCCCAGCGGTCCGAAGCCCGCCGGGTCGCGCCGGCCCGGCCGCGAGCGCAGGGGCCGCGCCGGATCCTCCAGGTTCGGCACCCGCCGCACTCGCCGCCCGTCGGGGCCGGGCTCGGACCGGTGACCGATGCCTATGGGATTCCGCTTCCGGCGCCTGCCTCCGAACGCGCGCTCGTAGCGAAGCTCCATCTCTTGGAAGGGAACGGGGTCGGTCGGCCGACGGCGGAGTCCGCTCCACGCCCACTCCCGGTCGCCCCACACGTCGAGCATCGGGCCGCGTCCACCGACCTCGAAGCGCACGCGGCACCGGCCGCGCGGCCTGGCTTCCGGCACGTGGCAGCTTCCCACCAGCAGGAGGTCCGCGCGCAGCTTGTAGGGAGCGAAGTCCGACGCGTAGCGCGGACTGCCGAGGGCCTCCGGGTCGTCGGGGTAGGGCTCGTCGCCCGTCGGGTAGAGCATCTCCTCCGACGGCGTGGCGACCCCGCCCGGCTTCAGGTCGAAGGTCCCCTTGACGATCATCGTGAGGCTGAAGCGTGGAGTGTCGATCTTCCCGATCTGGAAGGCCGCAGGAAGCGGGGTTTCGTTGACGATCTCCACGGGCCCTCTCCGGCCTAACCGCTCTTAGCCCACTTATCGTTCAGCTTGCCCTTCATGATGTTGACCTTGCCCTTGGGAACGATCTTGACGTCGCCCTTCGAGGTGAGGTTCATGTCGCCACCCTTGGTATGGATGCCGATCTTCGGCGAGTAGATCTTGATCTCCTTTGGCGTGATCAGGATCCGGGAG
>JAFDDB010000254.1 GCA_019311115.1 Deltaproteobacteria bacterium | reverse complement strand
CCCGCGGCCGTAGACGCGCTGGCGTCGCGCGGCGAGTTCACGACCGCGTACACGCCCTACCAGGCCGAGATCAGCCAGGGCACGCTGCAGGCGGTGTACGAGTTCCAGACGCTGGTCTGCCAGCTGGCGGGACTCGACGTGGCGAACGCGTCGCTCTACGACGGAGCTTCCGCCACGGCCGAAGCCGCGCTGATGGCGATGCGCGTGCGGCGGCGGCAGCGCGTGCTGCTGAGCGCCGGGCTGCACCCGCACTGGGCGCACGTCGTCCGTACCTACCTCGACGGACTCGGGGCGCAGGTAGACGTGCTGCCGACCGGCCCCGACGGCCGGACGCTCCCGGCCAAGATCGACGACGGCCGCGCACGCCTCGAAGGCCCTGCTCGTGTCGGCCACCGCCGAGCCCCTGGCACTCGCCGTGCTGCAGGCCCCGGGCGCGCTCGGCGCGGACGTGGCCTGCGGCGAGGCGCAGTCGTTCGGCGTGCCGCTGAGCTTCGGCGGGCCGCAGGTCGGCTTCCTGGCAGCGCGCCAGGAGCTGGTGCGGCAGCTTCCGGGCCGGCTGATCGGCGAAACCGTGGATTCGGGCGGGCAGCGCGCCTTCGTCATGACGCTGACGACGCGCGAGCAGCACATCCGCCGCGAGCGCGCGACCAGCAACATCTGCACGAACCAGGGCCTGTGCGCCCTGCGCGTCGCCATCTACCTGGCGCTGCTCGGCCGCCGAGGTCTGCGCAAGCTCGCGCTGGCGAACCTGTCGCTGGCGCAGTACGCGCGTGGCGCGCTGTCGGACGCGGGGCTCGAGCTGCCCTACTCCGCTCCGGTCTTCAACGAGTTCGTGGTGCGGGGCCCGGGTCTCGGCGAACGGCACGCGGCGCTGCTCGAGCGCGGACTCGTCGCGGGGCTTCACCTGGGGCCGTACGACGCCACGCTGCGCGACCACCTGCTGATCTGCACGACCGAGCTGGTCGGCCGCGACGACATCGACCGGCTGGCGCGGGAGCTTTCGGCGTGACCACTCCCGGGCGCACCGGCCTGATCCTCGACGAGCCGCTGCTCTTCGAGCGCTCCCGCCCCGGCCGGCCCGGCCCCGCGGTCGAGACGCCCGACGTGCCCGAGGCCGACCCCGCCCGCGTGCTGGGCGCCGCGCTGCGCGACGACATCGAGGACTTCCCGGAGCTCTCCGAGATCGACGTGGTGCGTCACTACACCCGGCTCTCGCAGTGGAACTACAGCATCGACGCCGGACTCTACCCGCTGGGCTCTTGCACCATGAAGTACAACCCCAAGCTCAACGAGGTGGCGGCGTCCCTACCGGGGATCATCGACGTGCACCCGCTGACGCCCGACGCCGGCGTACAGGGCCTGCTGGGAATGGCCTGGGAGCTCGAGCAGATCCTCTGCGAGATCTCCGGCCTCGATCGCGTCACGCTCCAGCCCGCGGCGGGCGCCCAGGGCGAGTTCGTGGGCATGAAGATGATCCGCGCGTACCACGCCGCGCGCGGCGAAGGCGAGCGGAACCGCGTGCTGATCCCCGACACCGCACACGGCACCAACCCCGCGAGCGCAGCGCTGAACGGCATGGAGGTGGTCGAGGTCCGCAGCGGCGAGGACGGGATTCTCCACCCGGAGCTGATCCGCCCGCTGCTCGACGACCGCACCTCAGCGCTGATGCTCACGAACCCGAACACGCTGGGCCTCTTCGAGTCGCACGTCGAGGAGGTGTCGCGCCTGGTGCACGAAGCCGGCGGCCTCGTCTACCTGGACGGCGCCAACATGAACGCGCTGATGGGCGTGGCCAAGCCGCGCGACATGGGCGTCGACGTGATGCACTTCAACCTGCACAAGACCTTCTCGACGCCGCACGGCGGCGGCGGTCCGGGCTCGGGCCCGGTGGCGATCCGCAACCTGCTCGCGCCCTATCTTCCCGTCCCGGTCGTACGCAAGGAGCGCGACAGCTACCGGCTGGACGACGAGCTACCCCACTCGATCGGGCGCGTACACGCGTTCCTCGGCAACGCCGGCATCTGGGTGCGCGCGCTGGCGTACATCCGAACGCTCGGTGCGAAGGGCCTGTACGAGGTCACCGAGCTCGCGGTGCTCAACGCGAACTACGTGCTCGAGGAACTGCGGGACGTCTACGACGTTCCCCGCGATGGACGCGTGATGCACGAGTGCATCCTGAGCGACGCGCGCCAGCAGGACGCCGGCGTGACCACCGCCGACATCGCGAAGCGCCTGATGGACAAGGGCTTCCACCCGCCGACGATCTACTTTCCGCTGGTGGTCTCGGGCGCGCTGATGATCGAGCCCACCGAGACCGAGACGCTCGAGACGCTCGACGAGTTCGTCGCGGCGATGCGCGAGATCGCGGAGGAGTCCCGGGACGAACCCGAGCTCGTGACCGGCGCCCCGAGCCGCCCGAAAGTCACGCGCCTCGACGAGGTGCGGGCCGCACGCCGCCCCCGCCTGCGCTGGAAGCCACCGGAGAGCGAGTGATCCGGCGCGCCGCACTCGCGGCCGCACTCACCCTGGGCGCCGCCGCCTGCCAGAGCCCCTCGGCCGACCCGGATGCCGTGGGCCCCGACGGGCTGATGAGCCCCGACAAGGAGCGCGAGATCACCGCCGGCGTCGCAGCGCAGATCCGCGCCCAGGCGCCCTTCGTCACCGACGCCGTCGTGCTCGCGTACGTCAACGACCTCGGACAGCATCTCGTCCTGGCGACCGAGCCACAGCCCTTCGTC
>JAFDDB010000056.1 GCA_019311115.1 Deltaproteobacteria bacterium | reverse complement strand
TCGAGCAACTCGCTCACCGTGACCGACGACCTGACGCTCGACGGAGAGACGGACCAGCGGATCGACGCGGCCGGCGAGCTCGACGCGCAGCACATCACCAAGGACAACGAGAACGACGTGGACGGCGACCTGTTCGTGGACGGCGACTCGATCGCCTTCGACAGCGTGGACAACGAGGAAGGCAGCCTCACCATCGAGAACGCCTTCGTGGCCCGCGGGGGCGACGTGACCGCGCGTGACGACGTGACGCTGGAGGGCGACGCCAGTCTCGTCGGCGAGGACACGCAGCGCATCGACGCCCGCACCGGCACCCTGACCATCCACCGCAACGTCTACAAGGGAACGGTGGAGCCGGAGACGAGTGGCGACCTGGTCCTGGACGCGGGTGAAGAGATCCGCTTCGTCCACGCGGGCCCGCAGATGGTCAGCGCCGACGGCAACGTGACCATGATGACCACGGCGCCCGACCCGGCCGACGACGGCGAGGAGTTCTCGACGATCGTCAAGCCGACCGGTTCGCTCACGATCGAGAGCACGGCGGGCGACGTCACGATCGAGTCCAAGGTGACGCTGGCTGGAGAGAAGCTCGAGATCCCGAACGGGGACATCTTCGTGGCCGCCGACTACTACGTGATGCACGACCCGACGGGGAACCTGGACATCCTGGCGAAGGCGGGCGCGGTGACGGTCACCGACCTGAACGCGAACGGCACGATCAACGTCGACTCGCCGTCGATCACGCTCACGGGCCGTCCCCGCGGCGGCGATGCGTTCGACGCGAAGGGCGTGCTGACGACCGACGTCGGGATGGACGTCAACGCGAACAAGGTGGTCTTCTCGAGCGGGCCGAAGTTCTCGGACGGCAGCACCCACTACACCGTCGGGACTCCGAGCGGTGACAACGTGTCCGACAACATCCTGGCGTCGCGGGTGATCAAGCGGAAGCTCCTGCCGGATGGCGGTGGCTTCGAGACCTTCGGCGACCTGGCGAACAACGACATCGTGCCGACCGGCCCGACCGGCGGCCCGATCGACACCGCCGCGCCGCCGCCGCTCCTGATCGACCCGGACGAGGACGACGTGCCGGATCTCGTCGATGTGGCGGGGGGCACGGAGGGGCCGGTCCGCGCCACCGACGTGATCCTCTTCCTGCAGTGCGTGAAGCTCGAGGGCGACACCACGCCACTGCCCGACGACTGCCCGGCCGAGTACGAGGGCGTCGCCGAGGTGACGAAGCAGGGCACGGCTCCGGTCAGCACCGTCGGCGCCCCGGCGCAGCCAGACACGCGCGCGGGTCAGCAGGTGACCACCGTGCGGCCGCTCGGCAGCCCGGACCGCCCCGCGAGCTCGCCGCAGGTCAACGCGCTGCGGATCTACCGCCAGCTCAAGAGCGAGCCGGTGCAGCCGGTGATCGCCGAGGCGGTCGAGTCCTTCAGGAACGAGACGGGCAGCCAGGACGTGAGCGGAAAGGAGTTCCGCCGCTTCGTGGACGGCTCGCCGAGCCACGCACAGGCGGCCGTCTACTTGAGCGAGATGCAGGACCTGCTCGCAGCGCTCGGCGACGCGGGCATGGCCCCGGCGCAGTTCCTCAAGGCGGCCCGCAAGGTGCTGGAGGAGATGTCGCCCGACAACCTGCCCGCGCAGCAGTTGGGCGAGGCGGTCCGCGCCGATGGCCAGGCCGGCATCCCGGTGCTCTGGCCGCAGGCCGAGATCGCAGACGCTGGGCGCGACGCGCCACGCTCCTAGCCCCGAAACGAACGTCCCCGCCGCGGGCCAGTACCCGCGGCGGGGTCAGCCCGCCCCGCGGAGGGGTCACCCCGCTTCGCCTGGTGTGCCGGGCTACTGTGCCCGAGAGAGGCGCATCTTCCAGTCGCCGCCGCCGCGCTGCCAGAGGCTCGCGGAGAAGCGGTCCTTCGCGCCATCGGTGAGCATGCATCCCCGCCGGGTCTGCGTGAACTCCATCTGGGCCTTCTTGCCGTCCGATACCTGGATGCTCGACTTGTCGTAGCTGAATTCGAGCTTCAGGTCCTCGCAGTCCCAGAACATGTTCTCGACATCTCCGACCTCGTCGTCGTCCATTACGCGCATCGAGCGCAGGGCCGACATGTCCTTCCGCTCGAAGGCGCGGCGATACTCCTCGAGGAACTTCTCGACCTTGTCCGGCACGCCGGCCGGCTGGGTCGCGGTCGGCGTTGCCAGCTTTGGGGCGGCGACCCTGGGCGCGGTCTTTGGCTCGACCCTGGCCACGACGGCGGCCTTCGGCTTGACCACGATCGTTCGCGTAGCCGAAGTCGGGCGGCGCCCGTCCGTCGCGACGGCCTTGACCGTGTAGGTGCCCGGCGCGTCGGGCTTGAAGGTGTAGCGCGTGCCCAGCTTCGCCGTCTTGCCGTCGACGTCGAAGCGGACCTCGACCTTGTCGCCGTCCGGATCCGAGACAGTGGCGCGGAACGCGACGCTCTCGCCCACTACGATCTGCTTCGACTTGCCGCCGGGCGTCAGCACCAGCTTCGGCCGCCGGTTGGGCACGAAGCGCGCGTAGTGCCCGGTGGCGGCGTCGAAGTGGCCGAGGGCGGCGTCGAAGTCGCCGCGCCGCAGGGCGTCGCGGCCCTGCTCGCTCTCCGCGTCTCCGTCGAGGGCGGTCTCGTCGTTGTCCGGGATCGCCTTGCGCTTGGCGGTGGCCTGCTGGCTCGCGGCTACCGCGGGCTTCGCCTGGTTGAGCAGGTCCGCCAGGCGCTGGTCCATGCGCTCGTACTCGCGCTGCGCGGTCTGCCAGTTGCCGTCCGCCCAGGTCTGCGACGCCATCTTCGCATCCACGTCCCAGAGCGGTTCTCCGAGTCCGGCGCCGCTCGCGTCGGCCTCGCGCCTAAGGGCCGACTGCCGCGCCTTGTGCGCGGGGGCGATGCGGGCGGCCTCGCCGAATGCGTCTGACGCCTCGCCGGCCAGCGCGGGGACGCCGGCGTACTTGCGCGAGCGGGACAGCCCGCGCGCGCGCTTGAGCGCGTCGTCTCCCTGGCCGAGCGCCGCCACGTACTCGGCTCCCTCACCGTCCGATGCCCGGGCCAGCTTCTGGTCCTCGATGGCGCGGCTGATCGCTGTCGCCGCCGAGGTGCGCTGCTGCTCCGTGACCGCGCCCTGCGCGAGGAGCGTCTTCTGCTCGGCCTCGTAGAACTCCCGCGCGCGTTCGAGCGTGGACTCGGCCTCGGCGAACTTGCCAGCCTTGATGCGCCCGGTTCCGGCCCGAAGCAGCTCGTCGGCGTCCGCCAGCTCTGCGGACGGGACTCCCGCGCGGATGGCCGCAACGCGCGCGTTGCGCGCGGTCGTGAGCGCCCCACGCGCGGGCTTCGAGTCCTCGAGCGTCGACCCGATGTTGCGGGTCAGGCTGCCGAAGCCCTCGCGCGCCTCGCCCCACTCCTGCTTGCGGAACGCCGCTTCCGCACCGTCGAGCGCGCGGGCGTACACGCCGATGGTGATGCCGACCTGACGGGCGTCCGCCACGAGCTGCTGCGCCTCGGCCCGCTGCTCGAAGGCGCCCGCAGCGTCGGTGGCGGCCTGGTAGGACTCCTTGGCCGACGTCGATGCGGCCATCGAAGCCTCGAACTCCTCGGGCGCGCCGGAGTTGCGTGCGGCTCCCAGGCTCGTCCGAGCCTGCTCGACAGAAGCGTCGCCGCGACCCATCGCCTGCTTGTAGGCGGCGAAGGGACTGGCGACTGCGCGCGCCGCCTCGCCTGCCTGCCCGGCCGCGTCGATCTCGGACTCCGCGATCCTGGGCAGTTGGTCGCGCATCGCGACCTCGATGCCCGCCGCGGCACTCTTGGCTCGTCCGGCGTCCTCGGCGCGAGCCACCAGCCCTTGCGAACCGGCACAGCCGGACGCCTCGACCGGCGCCGCGAGCCGCTGCTTCCAGTCCTGCAGCGCCTGCCAGCGCTCGGCCTGGTACTCCTGCGCGCTCGGGTGGACGGCGGCGATCGCGGCCAGCGCCGCCGCCGTCTGCTCGGCGGTGGCCGGCTCCAGGTGTTCCTTGGAGAGCTGCGTGCACGCGGTGGCGTACGTCTTCCGGGCTTCCTCGAGCTCGAGGCCCGCGAACTGGGGACTCCCCGCCTCGATGAAGCGCTTGGCGTTCAGCAGCGACTCGTCTCCGTCGCTCTTGAGCGCCTTGGCGTCGTCGACGAGGCCCGGCGATCCGCCCGCGGCCTGCACGACGCCGGTGATCTCCGCGACGCGCAGCCCCGTTGCCGTGCCTCTGCGCAGCGCCTGCCGCATCTCGCCCAGCACCTGGCTCTGCTGGTACCACCTCCAGCCGAAGAACCCGCCCCCCGCGAGCGCCACCAGCAGCACCGCAGCCACGGCAAGCTTCATGCCCCGGCTCGCGCCGCGCGGCTCTGCCAGGTGCATGCCGGTCGACGCGGCCTCGACCCGGAAGACGGCGCGCTCGAGGGCGCCGCGCATCTCGTCGGCCGTCTGGTAGCGGTCCTCCAGGCGGATCGCACAGGCCTTGCGGACGACCTCGCGGATGGGCTCGGGCACGCGAGGCGGGAACTCGTAGACGAATGCATCGCCCGTCCGCTGCAGCTCCCACAGGTGCTGCTGCACGGCGTTGCTGTTGGTGGAGTCGAGCTCCTTGACCTCTTCGTAGATGGTGCGGCCCGTTAGCACGCGGTACAGCGCGAGCCCCATGGCGAAGATGTCGCTCGGCGGCCCCAGCTCGGCGCCGGTCACCTGCTCGGGCGACATGTACAGGATGGTGCCCGGCGCATAGCCGCGCTCGGTCACGCCCGCCTGCCCGGTTCGCTTGGCGATCCCCAGGTCGCCGAGCTTCGCCACGTCGCCCTGGTCGATGAAGATGTTCGCGGGCTTGATGTCGCGGTGGATCAGCCCCTCGCGGTGGATGTGGGCCAGGCCGGCGAGCGCCCCGCAGACGTACTTGCAGACCATCGTCACGCTTGCGGTCAAGGCCGACGACGTGACCGTCGCCTCCGGGTCGGTGATGCGGACCTCGGCGAGCGTGCCCAGGGTCAGCAGGTCCATGACGTAGTAGAGGCAGCCCGTCTCCTCGTCCTGCCCGCGCTCGTACACGCGCAGCAGGTTCGGGTGCTTGATCGTCATCTGGAAGCGGGTCTCGTCCTCGAAGCGCACGAGGTCCGTTCCGGCCGCCGCGTCGGGCTTGAGCAGCTTCAACGCGTAGCGGTCGTTGAACTTCTGGGGATCCTCGACCTCGAAGACCCAGGCCTGTCCACCGGCGGCGATGAACCGCACCACGGGAAACCGGTCGATCTTGCGGATCTGTTCCGGCTCGATCGGACCCGGCATCAGTTCCACCCACCCACGTAGCGCAGCCCCTGCGCGGTCTCTCGGAGCCGGATCCTATACTCCGTCTGCAGCTCGCGGCGACCCATGGGCGTGGCGTAGCCGTAATTCATGCGGACGCGGGCCTGGATCGAGCCGTCTCCGGCGCGCCGGGACTCCAGCAGCTCGAAGCTCATCTGCAGATCCTCGCGCGCGGCGTAGTCCCGCTCGAAGTCGGCTTGCGAGGCGGGCAGGCCGATCCGCTGGTACGCGGGCCAGCTCTTGTCCATGACCGCCCGCGACCAGCTGCCCAGAAAG
The DNA here is from genome assembly GCA_019311115.1 of Deltaproteobacteria bacterium. Classification (GTDB taxonomy): domain Bacteria; phylum Myxococcota_A; class UBA9160; order SZUA-336; family SZUA-336; genus JAFDDB01. The sequence goes on along the minus strand of JAFDDB010000056.1, from coordinate 15,122 downwards.
CCCTCGACCCGGGAGTCGATCGTCGTCGCAACTACGACGGGGCGCGTGGGCGCGGGGAAGGGCTCGGGCTCGCTGAGTGCTCCCGATGCCGCCGACACGCGAGAGCCCGGCGGGTCGGTGCCGTTTGCGGTGACCTCGAAGTCGGTCGGCTCGGACGCCTCGGACGCGCCTGCCTCCTGAGCACCTGGGAGCGGCGAGACGGCCGGCTCCGTCGCGGAGGGCAGCGCGGTCGCCACGTCGGGCACTCGCCCGGGGAAGCCGCCTCCCCCCACGTTGAGGGCGTAGGCCACGAAGCCGGCCAGACCCACGGCCGCCGCGCCGGCCCAGAGGACGAGACGACGCGGCCGGACGGATCCTCCGGACGCCGGCCGTGTGGACCCCGTCGGCCCGGCGGGCGCCGCCGGCTCGGTGCCCGCCAGCGACACGGCCAGGATCTGGGCCGTGATGTTGTCGGGGCCGCCGTGGTCGTTGGCACGGTCGATCAGCTTGCGGGTCGCGGCGGCGGGCGCCTCGTAGCCCAGCACCGCGGCGATCTCGGGCTCGGGAACCTCGCCCCAGAGGCCGTCGGAGCAGATCAGGAACCGGTCGCCGGCGCGGATGTCGACCGGCCGCACGTCGACCTCGACCTCGGGGCTCGCGCCGACCGAGCGCAACAGCTGGTTCTTGCGCGGGTGCGTCTCGGCCTCCTCGGGCTTGATCACGCCCATGCGCACCGCCTCGGCCACCCAGGAGTGGTCGTCGGTAATCGGCGTCAGCTCCCCGGCGCGCATGCGGTAGGCCCGGCTGTCTCCCACCCAGCCGACCCACGCCGCGCCCGAGGGCTCGATCGCCATGCCGACGGCGGTGGTGCCCATGCCGGCGAGCTCGGGGTTCTCGCTGGCCACCTCGTACACGTCCGCGTTCGCCCGCTCGATCGCGTGGCGCAGGCGGTCGCCGAGCGGCAGGCCGGACGCGCGGAACTCGCGGCAGATCGACTCGACGCAGATCCGGCTCGCAGTCGACCCGCCGGCGTGGCCGCCCATCCCGTCCGCGACGATCAGCAGCCGGTTGCCGTCGGCGTCGAAGGTCTCGCCGCAGGCGTCCTGGTTCTCGGATCGGGTCCGCCCCACGTCGCTGAGCGACGCGGACTCGAGCTCGAACCCGGTCCGGATGCGCACCGGGGCCGTATCGACCGAATCGGGGTCGGAGCCCTCCGGAGTGGAGGGAGCAGTGGAGCCGGTGCGGGTGGCTTCTTCCATGCAGGTGTCGGGGTCCCCACATCGCCGGGCGAGAACCTCAACGATCTTACACCCTGGCTGCAGCCGGCGGCGCGCCGCGGTGCGGTCCGCGGGGCCCGGGGAGATGTCCTGGCTGGAGGCCCTTCCGGGCTCCAGCCGCGCTAGCGCGCGACGGCCAGGCGTTTCTTCGAGGGCTGCAGGGCGACGAACGTGCCGCCGTTGCGCTGGCAGAGCACCCGCATCAGCGTCGCGAAGCGCTCGATGGTGGGCGGGAGCTGTCCGGACTGGTCGATGACCGAGAAGCCCACCGCGTGGATGCGCACGGTCTGGGCGCGGTTCAGCCGGTCCACCTCGTCCACGACCTCCTGGATCGAGTCGCCGGTGAACTCGTCGCCGAACACGTAGATGCTGATCTTGTCGTAGCCCTTCGAGAAGGTGCGGATGGCCTTCGTGATGCCCTCGACCGGGCTCGAGTTGCTGAACGACCGCCAGCTCCGCAGGTAGCGCATGATGATCTCGCGCCCGCGGTCCGTGTCCGGGATCCAGCGTCCCTTGTAGCCCGAGAACATGTATTTGCCCATGTCGTTGAAGACCTGGACGCCCTTGACGCGGGGATGCACGTCGAGTGTCTCCTGGATCTTCTGGACCACGTTGCTCCAGTTGTAGTTGACCATGCTGCCGGACGTGTCGATGACGAAGATGATGTACTCGGCGTCGGCGGGTATCCCGCCGACCAGCGAAGAAGGCGCGGCCTGCTGCTCGGTGCTCTCCCGCGCGTGGTCGTAGATCTCGCGCATGCGCTCGAGGAACACCTGGCTGCCCTCCAGTTCCTTCAGCTCTTCGAGCAGCCGCTCCGAGTCCAGCCGGGCGCGGTGGAGGTCCGGGCGCTGCTCCTCGAGCCTCGACTCGGTCGCGGCGAGTTCCTGCTCGACGTCGTCGGTCTGGTCGAACAGGTCGTCGAGCACGGCCCGCAGGTGCGCGACCGTCTCCATCAACTCGCCGCCCAGGTCGTCGAGCAGGATCGGCTGTCGGATCTTCACGACGACGAGCAGCAGGATGATCGCCCCGAAGCCGCAGCAGATGCAGTCCAGGAACGAGAGCCCGGCGATGTCCGCGTCGCGGCGGTCACGACGTCTCATGGCCAGTGCTCGGAGGGGCTCATGAACGAGCCGCGCTTCGCGATGCTGAGCTTCCAGTAGGCGCTCGCCGCCTCGGGATCGCCCTCGAACGGGTAGAGGATGACGTTGACCGGGACCCCAGGCGGAAGGCGCTTGACGGCGCGCTCGAAGAACCGCAGCCGCTGCTTGCTCGTCACCGTCTTGGCGGTGGCGTCGGGCCGGTCGACGGTGGGGAGCCCGTCGGCCAACAGGTACACGTTGTCCGGCTTCTGCGGCATGCGGGAGACCACGCTGAAGGCGGCGGACAGGTTTGTCCCGCCCGACGGCACCACCTCCGCCATGCGCTCCATCACCCGGTCGAGCTGGTCCCGGTCACTCGACGACAGCCACTGGCTTCCCGTCTTCTCGAGCAGCGGCCGCGCGAGCGTGTCGAAGGTGTAGACCTGGTACTCGGCGTCCGGGTCCAGGTTCGCGGTCAGCCAGGCGACGGTGGCGACGACCTGCTTCCACTTCGGAGCGCGGCGCTTCGCGTCGGGCGACATGTTCCGCCGGATCAGCACGTTGACGATGGTGCGGTCGAGCATGCTCGCCGACGCGTCGACCAGGATCAGCACGCGCTTGCCGCCCATGCGCAGGCCCGTCAGGTACTGCCGGTTGCCGCGGTTCAGCACCTCGCGCACGTGGGTCTTGGGCGGGGGGCGGCTGCTCCGCTCGGCCTGCGCCTTCCTGAGCTCCTCGGTCTGCTCGCGCGACCACGCGCGCGCGCTCCGCACGCGGAGCGAGGCGCTCTGGATCTGCGCGCGACGGCCGCGCAGCTCATCCTGTAGCTCTCGCAGCGCGGCCGCGGCCTCGTCGAGGTCGGCCTCGCGGTCGGCCAGCGTGTCGTGCTGCGCGTCGACCTGTGCGCCGAGTCTCACCACCTCGAGCTGCTGGATCTGCGTGACCAGCTGCGCCTGCGTCGTGACGCGATTGCTGATGATCATGAAGACCAGGATCACCGCGCCGAAACCGCAGCACATGCAGTCGAGGAAGGAGAGAGAGAACGCGTCGATGCGCCTACGCGTCATCGTCGTCGTCCTCGTCGGCGGGGCTGCCCACACCTGCACGGGTGGGCCAGTCCAGCCGCTTGACGAGGGACAGGCCTTCCCGCCCTTCGAAGGCGTCGAGGCGGTCGAGCGCTCCGGCACAGGCCGCACCGGGCTCGAGCGCCACCGTCTCGACGTCGGGCGCGCGTGAGAGCGCTTCGGTCAGGCCGGGCAGCCGCGCCAGCCGGTCGCTCAGCTGGAGCACGCGGGGCTCCGTGCCGCTTCGTGAGCGCTCGACCAGGTCGAAGAGACGCGCGTAGTGCGGGCGCGCGGTGCCGGTGAGGTCGGAACGCTTGAGTTCCGCCTGGTGACGCACGCCGCGGATCTCGATCTCGACCCGGGCCGACTCGCGCTCGAGCAGGGCGTCGAGGCAGAGCGGGAGCCGGTCGAAGAGCGCCTGCTCGGCCTCGGCGTCGTGCAGGGGGTCGAAGCGCGCCTGTGAGAGGAAGGCGCGCGCGATGCAGGAGAGCCAATCGTCGTGGAGCGCGCCCAGCCCGAAGGCGCGCTCCGCCTCGGTCGCCTCGGCGGCCACGCCGGAGTCCTGGTCCAGGCGCGTCAGCGCGGCCTCGTGCAGCCCCGCGTCCACGTAGGCCAGCGCGCGGCCGGCGCGCGGCTCGCGCGAGCTGGCAACGGCGGCGTCGACGAGGCCGCGCGTGCGGATCCCGCAGGCCTCGGCGATTCCGAGCAGCAGTCCCAGCTGCGGCCGCTCGAACCAGCCGGGCACCACGAAGACGACGTCGGTGTCACCGGCCCCGAAGCGCGACCAGATCGATGAGAGCTGTGCGAAGACCAGGTCGGCGATCGACTCGGCCTGTGGGTGCGGGTGGGGGAGGGGCTCGTGGCTCAGCTTGGACCAGAAGCGGTCGTGGCTCTGCGCGGGCAGCCGCCGCGCCGAGCGCAGCGCGTCGAGCCCCACGGCGAGGGTCGGGCCGTCGAGCAGTGCGCAGCCGGGCTCCACCCCGCGCACGCCTTCGGGGCCCGCGATGCGGATCTCGGCGTCGTTCAGCTCGATGGCGATCGACGGCATGGCTCAGTTTCCCGGGTGGACCGCCAGGTTCCGGACCAGCTTGCGCTCGCAGTACGACTCGGTGTCCTGCACGAGCCGCTCCTGGAACAGCTGGAACTGGTGCACCAGGAACATCAGCACCAGGCTCAGCAGCAGCGCGACGAAGGTGGAGTTGAAGGCGACGCCGAGACTCTGGGTGACGCCCGAAATGTCGCCCTCCACGGCCTGGTAGGCCAGGCCCAGTGCCTCGCCGATGCCGCGCACCGTGCCGATGAAGCCGATCGACGGGATCGCCCAGACGATGTAGCGGATCATGGACAGCTCGGAGTCGAGCCGCTCCGTCTCGGCCGAGCACAGCGCCTGTGTCGTGGTAGACACGTCGTTGATGTTCCCGGTCGCGGCAAAGCGGTGCAGCCCCGACAGCAGCGCGCGCGGCAGGAGTTCGTCGCGGACGGTGTCGGGCAGGGCTTCGATGCGCCGGGCGTACTTGCGCACGTCTTCGGGCAGGATCTTCGTGCCCTCGGCGACCGGCATCAGGTCGGCATCGAGCAGGTTCCGCTCGCGGTTCAGCTCCACGGCCTTGAAGCCGAGGATCGCCAGGCCCCAGAACATGAGCACGAAGCACGCCTCCTGCTCGAAGTCGCGCACGACCACGTACCAGGAGCGCTCGGGCACGTAGCTCTTGTCTTCGGCGAGGCGCACGGCCTGCTGCTCGAGCACGGCGTTGGCGCGGGGCCGCACCAGCGTCACGTACACCGACTGCACGACGATGATGAGGACGACGAGTGAGAAGACCTGGAAGAGGAACTCGATCGAGAGTTGTCGCTTCATGGCTAGATGTCCGTTGGAAAGGTGGATGGGACGTCGGCTGGAATCTGGTCCGAGGGCTGGAAGACCTTGGGAGGCTTCCTGGCGGGCGTGGGCTTCGGAGACCGCGCGGCGCCTGCGGTCCCGTCCGGCTTTCGGGACGTGCCGCCTTCCCCGTCCTTCGCGGGGCGGGCGGCCGAGGGGGACGGCTCCGACTGCGCCGAGGCCCCGGGCGGCACGAGCCACAGCAGTCCGCCGAGCAGGCCAGCCGCGAGCCCCGCGCAAAGGCGCACGTCAGTCCGCATAGCGCGCGATCCTGAACCCGACGTCGACGCGGCCCTCGCTCGCGTAGTCGCGGTACGCCAGACGAAGCTGTGTCACGCTCCACCCCTTCCAGCTCGAGCCGCGGATGACGCGGTACTCGCCATCGGCCGGGCCGATTGGATCGCGCGCCGGTGTTCCCGAGTGCGCAGGGTAGATGGTGTAGTAGTCCTGCACCCACTCGGCCACGTTTCCGCCGAGGTCGTAGAGGCCGAGCGGGTTGGCCTTGGCGCGGCCGACCGGCGCCGCGACCTCGAACCCGTCCCGGTAGGCCGACATGGTGCGCGAGAGCAGCTTCGAAGCGGAGGCGTCCGCGTAGTTGCCGGAGCCCGGTACGGGCGGAAGCTCGTCGCCCCACGGGTAGCGGAACGCGCCGTGGCCGCCGGCGAACCGCGCGATCCAGGCCCACTCCGCCTCGGTGGCGAGCCGGTAGCCCGCGCCGAGCGGCGGTCTGGCGACGAGCCTCCCGCCGCGCTCCACGTAGACCGCGGTGCGGCCCTCTCTTGCGCTGAGCCAGTTGCAGTAGCGGGCGGCGTCGTTCCAGTCGACCGACGTGACGGGGAGGGAGTCGCCGTCGAGGCGCTTGCCCTGGTAGGGCAGGGAGCGGTGCTCGGGGCGGAACTTGTGGAACTCGGCGTTGGTCACCTCGTTGACGCCGACGTAGAACGCCCGCGTCAGCTCGACCGGGCGAGGCGTCTCGTTCGGCCGGCGGCCCGGCTCACCGCGCGGCGATCCCATGACGAAGCTGCCCGTGTCGGCGAGCACGAGCTGCTGGCCGTCCGGCGCCCGGGTCACGCGGGGGTTCGAGGCCTTGGCGTCCTGTTCGACCGTGAGCAGCTCGATGCGGATGCGCTGCGAGAAGCCCGGCCGTGGAGTCACGGTGAGGTTGCGCGTGACGTAGCCGGCTCGGGCGACCCGGATCCGCTGGGGCAGCGCGACCAGGCGCTGGCGCTTGCGCGCGTCTACGCTGCGGCCGCCGATGCGGACCTCTGCGTCGGGCGGTGAGACGTCGAGCTCGATCGTGCCGTAGCGGGCCGCGAGCCGGATCGTCAGCGCCTGCTCCTCGCCGGACGCGAGCGTGACCCGCCGCGAGGCCAGCTCGTAACCCGGCTTGAACAGCGTAACAACGTGCGTCTCGCCCGACGCCAGCTCCAGGTCCACGGGCGTCCGGCCGGCCGCCTCGGAGCCGAGCGTGACCTGCGCGCCGGCAGGCTCGCTCCGGAGCTGCAGAAGGCCGTCGGCCAGCTCGAGCTGGACCTGGGGCAACTCCATGGGAGTGTTCGCCACGACCACCAGCTCGGCGCGCCAGGTCTTGTGCCCGGCGAGCTCGAGCTCGACCTCGTGCTCGCCCCGGAGCACGTCGAAGCTCGCGGGCGTCGTGCCGGTCTCGCGCTCGTCGACGCGGATGGTTGCGCCGGCGGGCGTCGACGAGATGGAGACCACCGCCCAGGCCGGAACCAGGTCGACTCGGAGATCCTGCTCGGCCCCGCCGCCTTCGATCAGGATCTCGGCCTCGAAGGTCACGTAGCGCGGCGCGCCGATGGAGAGCAGGTGCGAGCCCGGCTCGAGCTCGATCGGTTCGACGGGCGTCTCGCCGACCTCGTTTCCGTCCACGAGCACGAGCGCGTGCTCCGCCGGTGTGGTGGTCAGCGCGAGCCGGCCGGGGAGCTTGCGAAGCTCGAAGCGGCGGGTCTGGCTCGACTCGTCTCCCACGTCGATCGTCGCCTCGAGGGTGTGGTAGCCCTCGAGTTCGGCGCGAAGACGGTGCTCGCCCGGACGCAGCAGGACGCGATCGCCGAGTGGGAGCTTGAGCAGCGTGCGCGGCAGGTCGATGTCGTCCGCTTCGGGCTCGGTCACGATCTGCACCGACACCGCCGTCAGCGTGAACCAGAGCATGAGTGCGAGCACGACGGCGCCCGAGGCGATCGCGGCGACGCGACGGTCCACGCGGCGCCGTGGCTGCTCCGGCTGCGCGCGCGCCGCGATCGGGCGGTAGGCGATCGGTGTGATCGTCTCGTCGGGGTTCGCGGGGTCGGGGCTGCCGTCGTCGAGCCTGGCCACGTGGCGCTAGATCTCCTCGATGCAGCGCACGTCGACCGTCGGCGCGACGCGTCCGGGTATCACGTCAACGGTCTTCCGCACGTCGCGGAACCCGCGCCGGACGCCGCGGACCACGTAGCGCCCGGGCTTCAACGGCACCTCGCGGCGAGCGAACGTCCCGAGGCCGCCGACGCGCGAGATCTGCACGTCGGTCAGGCCGTCGGACTTGAAGACGATGCGCATCGGCGTCGAGGCGACGCGCTCGATATCCGCCACCTCATCGATCTGCCGGCGCAGCCGCGGTCCGGGGTCCGGGACTTCGCGCGCCTTGCGCAAGGTGTTCCGCGCGTCCTCGCGGTTGCCGTCGTCGAAAAGCAGGGCGGGGCGGCCGATCCAGGCGTCGAACCGGTCCGACACCGACGCGCGCCACTCGCTGCGCTCGAAGCCCTGCAGCGCGAAGGCCAGGTCGGGGTCGCGGTCGAGGAGCTTGCGGTACTCGTTCGTCGCCGCCGTCCACTGCTCGTTGGCCTCGTACGCCTCGGCGCGCCTGCGCCCGGCGGCGACCGTGACGGCCAGGCGCTTCTGCTCGATGCGTCGAGCCAGGTCCCGCGCGTCGGCGGAGCCCGGCTCGAGCTTCAGCGCGGCGCGCACGTGCTCGTCGGCGGTGCCCAGGTTCCGGCCCGCCAGGGCGCTCACGGCCAGCGCCATCTCGCGCTCGTACGCGCTCGCGCGAAGCCGCTCCTCGACGCGCGCCAGTCCGGTGCGCGCGGGCTCCCAGTCCGGGTCGACCTGAAGCGCGGACGAGAAGGCATCGCGCGCCGGCTCGAGCTTGCCGTCCTGCTCACTCTCCTCGCCGGTCGCGGTGAGTGTGAGGACTTTCTGCAGCGCCTCCGCGTCGTCCAGACCCTGCGCCGCATCGGCGTTCCCGGGATCGACTCGGGCGGCCAACTGGTACTGGCGCAGCGCCTCGGGAACGTCGCGTGCACCGAGCGCCGCATCGCCGGCCTCGAGCGCCCGGGCCAGCACCTCTCCGGCGAGAACCTCGAGCGCGTCGATGGCCTGGCCGGCTTCGCGGTAGTGGCCGGCTGCGGCGTCGAAGCTCGAGGCCAGCTGCGCCTGCTCGCCCGAGGAAATGCTCTCGTCCACGTCGGCGATCTCGTCGGCGGCCCAGGTCTCGACGCTGCGTTCGCCAAGCGCCCGCCGGCGGTTCAGGAGCCTGCCGAGCAGGCCCTGGACTTCGGCCTGGGTCGCGTCCGTGACGGTGCCCTCCGCGGGCGCAGGCTTCGCGGGTTCCGGAGCGGGCTCGGCCGCCGCCCGTGGCGCCTCGGGCTCGCTGCGCTCGACCCAGCGCGGCAGCGCGAACAGCACAACGATCAGCAGCACCGCGAGCACGCCTGCGGCCGCCGCGATGTAGAGGTTGCGCGTGCTCGGATCGCCCGTGGGCGCGGTCCGCGAGCGGCGCCCGAGGTCCACCGGGACGAGCACCTCCCCGTCGGCGAGGCTCTCTCCGCCCGACCCGGGTGCGCCCGAGCCCGATGCGCCCGAAGACGCGGCGCCTCCCAGTAGCGGCACGAACGCGTCGATCGCCGCCGGCGCGACGCCTGCGCCCTGCAGCACGCGCCGGGCCTCGTCCGACCCGGGCGCCCCAACCTCGAGCCACAGGGCCGCGAGGGCCGAACGGTCGGCCTCCTGCGCGCGCTCGCCGTCGGCGTCGGCTCCGGCGAGTGCCGCCGAGAGCGCGAAGTCCGTGATGCGCACGTGGCCCGCCGCGTCTACGCGCAGCTTCGACGCCCTGAGGTCCCCGTGCGCCACACCCTGGCCGTGCGCGTAGGCGAGCGCGTCGACCAGCGGCGCGAGCCGGTCGCCGAGCGTCGACGCCGGAAGTCCCTGCAGCGAGTCGACCGCGCCGCCCTCGACGTACTCGCGCGACAGGAAGGAGAACACGTCCCCGCGGTAGAAATCGTAGACCGGAACGATGTGCGGGTGTCGCAGGCGGCGCAGCGTGCGGCACGTGCTCCGCATGCGCTCGCGCTGTGCGTCGGGGAGCGCCGGGTCGAGGATGCGCAGGGCGACCCGCTCCTCGAGTTCGGCGTCCTCGGCGAGCCAGAGCGCGGTCGCGCCCGCGGTGTCGAGCGCGCGAACCAGCGTGAACCGTTCCAGGAGGACGGTCCCCTCCGTCGGGCGCGGCTCCCCGGAGCCTTCCGTCATCGCGGTCCGGCGGGCGGGGGCGAGGTCACCTCGGGCAGGCCGCCGTTCGAGCCGGCCTGGGTGCGCGAGCGCGGCACCGGACGCGCGTCCTCGTGCTCCGGCTCGAGGTGCGTCTGGACGGTGGCCATCATGCCCGACTCCGCCTCGTACAGCTCGCGCAGCAGTCGGCGCCACTCCGCGTACTGCTCGTCGACCGAGCCTTCGAGCTTGCGCGTCTCGCCCTCGGTCTCGACGACCATGGGGGCCGCCTCGAGGTCGAAGGACGCGTTCATCTCTTCGAGCGTGCCGGCGTGGAGTTCCGCCTCGGCGCTGTACTCCTGCGCCGTGCTGTAGATCTTGGCGATTCCGTAAGTGCCCGCGATCAGGATGGCGTTGCCGAGGGTCGGGTCCGACGTCGCAATGGACGCCCCGATCACGAGCGCGATCGTCACCGGGATCGCGGCGTACGCGATGATCTTCTTGTTGCGCGCCTCGCGGTACAGCACCGTCTCGGCGCGCGACGCGTCGCGCCACTGCAGGTACGAGTCGGTCAGCTCGCCGCACAGGCCTTCGTAGTGACCGTTGAGCGAGTCCATGAACATGAGCTCGCGCGAGCGCGCCTGCATCACGCGGTCGTACATGGGGTCTCCGCTCGCGGGAAGGCGCACGAGCACGAGCTCGCCGTCGCGGCCCGGCTCGACGTAGTCGGAGAAGCCCTCGGGCGAGAAGTCGGCCGCGAAGAGCAGCTCTGCGATCCGGCGGACCTCGACCATCTCCTCGGGCGTCAGGCGCTCGCGAGCCTGGGCCAGGTCGTTCGCGATCGTGTTGAACATGGGCTGGTAGGGGTCTTCTTCGCCCTTTGCGTAGTACGTGTTCGACGTGTCGGTGTAGTAGCGGTCGTCCACCCACACGCGCTGCGTCGCGTCTACGGCGAGCACGTCGAGGATGAGACGCTCTCCGTTCGATTCCACGATGGTGGCGCGCACGATCACGTCTACCGCGCCCGACTCGCGGTAGCCGAGAAACACGTCGCCCCACTGCCGCGTGTGCTGGAGCGTCTGGCGCAGCAGGCAGGGCAGGTAGTGGGCCTCGGCGCTACGGATGCCGGGGTGGAGGTCGTCCGGCAGCTTCTCTCCCTCGGGCGGAAGACCCGGGTCGAAGACCACCAGCCCCACGTCGAGCCGCGCTTCGATGGGCAGCGCCGACCGCGCGCGGTGAGCCCGCGGCGCATCGGCCTTCTGGCTGCCGAACGTGGCGCAGCCGGTCACGAGCAGCGCCGCGAGCAGCGCGATCGAACGCCGCAGATTCACGCTAGCGGCTCCCCGCCGTGGGCGTGCCACCGTAGGTGCGGCACTCCTTCTCGAGTGCCTCGCGCAGGTCCGGGTCGCGCTCCTGGCTCGCGGCCTCGCAGATCTGCCGCCGGAACGTGTCCGGGTCCTCGCCGTAGGTGCGGCCGCTTCCAGTCGGCGCGCTCGACTCGTGCGAGCCCCCGCCGCCGGCCGTTCCCGCGCCCGGGTAGCCGCTCGATGACCCGCCGGCCTCGCCGTAAACGTCGCCGGGGTCGCCTTCGCCGCCCTGGGCTCCGCCACCCTGCGACCCCTCGCCCCCGGACTCTCCGCCCTGGGAGCCGTCTCCTTCCGAGCCGCCCGCATCCGCGGCGTCGCCCGAACCGCTTCCGGTACCGGAGTCGCCCCCGGAACCTCCGCCCGCCTGTCCGGTCGCCGTGGGGAACCCGCCACCGGACCCGGATGCGTCGCGCCCTCCGGCCGATTCGGATGACTCCTCGATGATGCTGTCGACGGATCCCATGACCTCGCGGATCTGCGACTCGAGGACGGTGCCCATGCCGGCGCCGACGCCGCCCATTCCCCAGTCGCGCCCGCCCCCGGCGGCGCCGCCGGCTGCGGAGCCCTCGCCCGCAGCTCCAGCCTGGCCGCCCGAGCCGGCGCTCGATCCCGCGGCCTGGCCCTGGGCGCCCGCCTCGGTGCCCGCGCCCGCCGCTTCACCCTGACCGCCCGCCTCGCTGGCGGCTCCGGCTTCGCCCTGACCGCCCGTCTCGGTGCTGGCTCCGGCCGCTTCGCCCTGACCGCCGGTCGTGCCGGACGTGCCGGACGCGCCCGACTGCCCGGCGTCGCCCGCATCGGGACCGCCGCTCTGTCCGCCCGCTCCCTGGCTGCCCGAGGCCGACTTCGCCCCGCCCGCCGGCGCGCCCTGCGAGGCGCTCGGCGAGCCCTGCGACGAGGAGGCGCCCCCTGAGCTCGAGCTGGAGCCCGACGAGGAGCCCTGCGAGCTCGACTGCGCCGACGACGCGCCGGAATCCGTCGACGACGAGCTCGTGTCCGGGTCCTGGCGGGACTCCTGCTGTGGCTGCGGCTGCGACTCGGACGGCATCGCGGGAGGCCGCGACGAGTTCGACACGCACGCGGCGAGCGCCAGCACGGCGCACGACAGCAGGGCGCGGGCGGCGAGGGGAGAGCCTCGCGACTTCACAATCTCCTCCTTGGCGGCATGCGGGCTTCCGGGACGGGAGGCGCGAGAGCCGACCGTCAGGATACCAGCTCCGCCCGGGAGCGCGCCCCGGCGCGCGTTGCGTGCGGCCTGCGCGTCCCGCTGCCGGGCCATCTGCCTCGCGTCCCCGCTCCCTCTCGTCCCCGGATTGGACCCGGACTGGCTAGCATTCGTTCATGAGCCCGCTGCCCGCGTCGCGCCTGCGCCCGTTGCGTGGGCTCGCCGTGCGCGGCCTGACGGCCTGCTTGTGCCTGGCTTCGATCGTGTCCGGGCCGGGCTGCACCGGGATGTCGCCCGAGCGCGAGGCGTCGATCGGCCACAGCGCGGCGCGTGAGGTCGAGCAGCAGATGGGGCTGGTCGAGGACCCCGCGCTCGTGTCCTACGTCGAGCGTCTCGGCGTGCGGATCGCCCGGCACTCCCCGCGCCAGGACGTGACCTACCGCTTCCACGTGGTCGACATGCAGGTGCCCAACGCCTTCGCGCTGCCCGGCGGGTACATCTACGTGTCGCGCGGACTGCTCGCGCTGACCAACGACGAGTCCGAGCTGGCGGGCGTGCTGGGGCACGAGATCGGACACGTCGCGTCGCACCACGCGGCCGAGCGCGAGACCCAGGCGGCGGGCGCGGGCCTGCTGTCGACGCTGGTCTCGATCCTGGCCGCGGCCTTCGGTGGAGGCGTCGCGGGCGACGTGGTGTCCGACATGGGCCAGATGGCCGCAGCCGGACACGTGGCTTCGTACGGACGCGACCAGGAACGCGAGGCCGACGAGCTGGGGCAGAAGATGGCGGCCGAGTCCGGCTACGACCCCGCCGGTATGTCGCACTTCTTGCAGCGGCTCGGCCGGGTGACGGAGCTCCAGACGGGCGAGCCCGAGATCCCGACCTTTCTCGACTCGCACCCCGCCACCTACGAGCGCGCGCGCACCACGGCGTGGCGCGCGTCGAGCCTGCAGGTCTCGAACGAGGCACCGCTCTCCGCCACGCGTGCGGCCTACCTGGGGCGGCTGGTCGGCTTGAGCGTCGGCGAGAACCCGGCGCAGGGTGTCTTTAGCGGCGGCCGCTTCATCCAGCCGCAGCTCGGCATCGCGATCGACTTCCCGCCCGGCTGGACCACCGTCAACCAGGCGGACCGCGTCGGCGCGTTCACCGGGAACTCCGACGCGCTCGTCGCGCTCGAGTTCCAGCGCGGCAGCGAGGATCCGTCGGTGGCGGCCGACAGCTTCGCCCGTGCGCAGAAGCTGACGCTGCGCAACCGCGCGCGCACTTCGGTCGCTGGAAGCTCGGCCTACCGCGCACAGGCCAATACGAGCGACTCCCGCACGCTGGACCTCACGTGGATTGCCGCGGAGCGTGGGACGTGGCGCGTCGTCGGCCAGTGCGCGCGGAGTCGCTACGGCAGCTACTCGGCCAGCTTCGAGGCCGTCGCGCGCAGCTTCCGAAAGGCGAGCGCGCGTGAGCTCTCGTCCATCCGCGTGAAGCGCCTGTACGTCGTGCGCGCGAAGCCCGGCGAGTCGCTGGCCGACCTGTCGCGCCGCTCGCGAAGCGCGTGGAGCACGAGACAGACCGCCGTCTATAACGGGCTCGACGAGAGCACGCGCTTTGCGGGCGGCGAGCTGGTGAAGGTCGTCGTCGAGCGGCCGCTGCCGCGTTAGTCCTTCGCCCGGTCCCTCATGCTTCGACGAGCACGCTCGAGCCACCCGCTGCGCGACGGAAGCTCGGGCCGTGGCTCGTACCCGCAGCGCGCCGCCGTGTCCCACAGCCGCCGCGTTCGCAGGCTCCGCAGGTCGGCTCGATCGAGGCGCGGCGGCTGCTCGTAGCCGCGCTCGACGTGGTCGAGCACGCGCTGGTCGAAGCCGTGTTCGTCGAGGTCGAGAAAGCGCGCCAGGGCCGAGGTCGCCGCGGCCGGGTGCGCGACGAGATCCTCGTACAGGAGAAGGTGGTGCGGAAGGTCCGCCGCCGCGTCATGGAAGCTGTTGACGATCCGGAGCCACTGGTCGACGAAGGCCTGCGGCCCGCCGCTCTGCACCAGGAGTCCGCGCCGGCCGAGCGTCGTTCCGCGGGCGGACGCGAGGCAGTCCGACGGGTGACGAACCAGGAACAGGAAGCGCGCCTCCGGAAAGAGTTGATGGAGGAACTCCGCCACCGAAGCGTCGTAGCGCACCTCCTTGAAGCCCCAGCGCGTCGCTCCCTCTTCCAGCGACGGCGCCGCGTAGTAGCGGAGCAGCAGGTCCCGCAGCCCGTGCATCAGTTCCGACACGGGCGGGTTCAGCAGGGCGATCCACGCGTTGGCGCCCCGCTCAGCGTGGAGGGTGCGGTGCCGCTCGCTCCACTTCTGGAGGGACTCGACCGCCCCGAGGCCTTCCGCGAGATGTCCGACCAGCCCGCGGTTCTCACCCCAGATCATCACGTCCGGGTGCGTGCAGAGAAGTCTCTGCAGCAGGGTGCTGCCGGACCGCCACCCCGACGCGAACACGAAGATCGGTCGTGAGTCATCCGGGTCCGGCTTCATCGGTCTCAGGTCCACTCCGGGCTTCCATTTCTCACGGGTCATCCTTCGGGTAGCATGTCGGCGTGGGAGGGGTCCAATCCAGCCCGAGGCCGCGAGCCGATCCGGCGCGCCCTCGACGCTCGTCGCCCGCGGCGGCCTCGGACGACGCGGCGGCGCTGGGCGTCCGCCCCGAAGTGTGGCCCCGGGATCTGGTGGCCCGCCCGTGCAGCGTCTCGGGCGCGGCCTGGCACCGGGCAGGGCTCGTGTCTTGCTCCGCTACGCGCGGCGCGTACCACGCGGCCTGGCTCGCGCACCTCGAGGCTCCTGCGGACGCTTCTCTGCAAC
>JAFDDB010000253.1 GCA_019311115.1 Deltaproteobacteria bacterium | reverse complement strand
GCGCGCACGTCCTCCGGCTCGACGCGCGCAGCGCCCCGGAGCCACGCGTGCGCGCGCATCACGCGCAGCGCAGCCGGCCCGAAGCTCCGGTCGCTCAGTCCGCCGGCCACCTCGTCCCGCGCCAGCGGGCGCAGCCGCTCGATCGCCGACAGCAATGCGGCGTTCGCACCGGGCGCAACGGAGAGGGACGCGGCCTCGCGCTGCGCACGCGACCGGGTCGCTGGATCTAGCAACGCTGCGGGGACATCCGCGGGCGGCGAGAGCAGGACCCGCCGCGCGGTCTCGAAGTCGCCGGAGGTCAGGAGCCCCCGCATGCGCACCTGCAATGCGAACACGTCGAGCATCGCGCCGGACAGCGCCCGGTCGCCCGACACGGCCGCGGGCAGGCCGGTCGCGACGGCAGTCTCCAGCGGGAGCGCGCGAGCCGCCACTCCGCGGGCCGCAGGAAGCGGCCGGCGAGACGCCGGAAGCCGGCGGCGGGCCAGCGCGCCGAAGAGCGGCGCCAGCACCTCGCGCGGCGCCCGTGCCGGATCGTCGAGCACCGCGATCTGCGCGGTCTCGAGGGGATGCGGGGCGTCTTCTACCTCGATCCGCTCGCCGTTCCCGACGCGCGTGCGCCGGAGCGTCTGCTCGTGCGCGCCCGCGCCGACGCGCGTGTCGCGGTCGAAGTCGAGCCAGGCCGAGGGGCCATCGCAAGCCCGGAGCAGCGCGCGGGCGAGCCGGGTCTTGCCGCAGCCGACGGGGCCCTCGAGCCAGACGTGCTCGCGGGCGACGAGTCCCAGCAGCAGCGCCTCGACGGCGCTCGGGTGACCCGGTAACGCGCGGTCGAGTGCGGCGCCGAGCGCCAGGAATTCTTCGCGCACGCCGGACATCAACGCAGCGCGGGCGCATCGGCGTCGATGCGTCCTCCGCTGCGCGCCGCGAGCGCCGCGCGAAGGCGCTCCTGCCCGCGAATCAGCAACGTGTAGGTCAGCGGGACGATGAAGAGCGTGCCGACCATGGCGAAGATCAGCCCGAAGGTGATCGACGCCGCGAACGGCCCGAAGGTCGCCGATCCGCCGTGGAGCCCGAGCGCCATCGGCATGAGCGCGACCACCGTCGTCAGGGTCGTGAGCAGGATCGGACGCAGCCTCTGGGCCCCCGACTGGCGCACCGCGTCGATTAGCGGCATCCCACGCTCGCGCGCCCGGTTGATGAAGTCGACCATCACGAGCGAGTCGTTGACCACGACGCCGGTCAGGCCGATCGTGCCGTACATCATCGACATGCTGACCTGGTAACCGAGCGCGGCGGTCCCGAGCACGACGCCGATCAGCCCGAACGGGATGGCGCTCGCCACCACGAAGGGCTGCAGGTAGCTGCGGAAGACCGCGGCGAGGATTCCGTAGATCATCAGCAGGGCGATCGGGAAGGCCGCGATCATGCCCTCGACGGTCTCGCGCGTGGCCTCGGCCTCGCCGCCGAACGCGAGCGACACCTCGGGGTGGCGAAGCGGGACGTCGGCGAAGGCGGCCTCGAGCGACTGGTTCACGGCGAGAGGCGTCGCGTGCACGCCGTCCACGTCGGCGTACACGGTGATGGCGCGCTCGCGGTCGTGATGCCAGTACTCGACGATGCCACGCGCGATCTCGATGTCGGCCACGTCGCCCACCTTGACCAGGTAGCCCGCGGGGGTGCGCACCTCGGTCTGGAGCAGGTCCTCGAGGCTGCCGCGGTACCGCTCTGCGAGCATCACGCGGATGTCGAACTCCTGCTCCTCGCTGGGCACGCGCAGACTCGACGCGATCAGCCCGTCGTTGGCGCCGCGGAGCGCCATCGCCAGGTCTTCGAACGCCAGGCCGTGACGTGTGGCCCGGTCCTGGTCGACCACCAGGCGGACCTCGCGCTGGCCCTCGCGCAGGTTGTCCTCGACGTTCATCACTCCCGGTGTCGAGCGCAGGAAGGCCTGCATCTCGACGGCGATCGACTTCGACAGCTCCCAGTCGTCGCCGACGATCCGCACCGCGACCGGGCGGCCGATCGGGGGACCGTTGCGCGGCGGCTTCACGCGCAGGTCCACGACCTCGTCCGGGTGCTCGGCCGCGTAGCGTTCCAGGCGCTCGGCGGTCAGGGCGAGTGCCTTGTCGGGGTCCGTCCGGTACTCCTCGTCGTCCACGATCCAGGCGAAGGACACGGCCAGGTTCCCACCGACGCGGTTGTCGTCGGCGCCCGCGATAGCGCTGCCGACGGTGGTGAAGTAGTCGGTGATCGGCGCCCCGAGCAGTTCGTCGAGCTCCCGCTCGACCCCGGCCATCAGCTCGCTCGTGCGGTCGAGTCCCCAGTCGGCGGGCGCCTCGAGCGTGACGAAGAAGTTGGTCGACTCGGACGGGAAGAGATCCACTTCGAGGTGTGCGCCGATGC
>JAFDDB010000055.1 GCA_019311115.1 Deltaproteobacteria bacterium | reverse complement strand
GCGATGGCCGAAGCCGTAGCTCCGGTCCGGATTGTCGTTCATGCCCTGCATGCTCATCCTCCTCAAAACGCGCGACCAGGTCGCGCCCGTCCGTGGCGAAGGCGGCATGGCGGATACCCCCCAGGGGCCACGGCCGCCGCTTCGCGGCGGCAGTGTGGGAGCAGAACCCTCCGACCTCCGCGCATCTGCTACGCAAACCGCGTGCCGTCTCTTTATTCGGATCGCGCGCCGCGAGACGTGAGCGTGCCCAAACTCGTCACAGCGTCTGTGTTTGAATGCCTCACGCTCGGGAAGGAGGGTGGGGTGCTGCGGTCGTTCGGGTCGTTCGCGTGCTGACGTCGCCCGCGCAGCTGTTCATGGTGACCGCGCCCCTGGCACTGGTGGCGGCGGGGGCGCTGCTGGCGGTCGACGGCGCGGACCTGCTGGCGTCGGGCTGGGCGCCGTCTACGCTGGCGCTCGTACACCTGGGCACTCTCGGCTACCTGGCACTCGGCACTTTCGGCCTGGTCTACGCGTTCATTCCCGGGCTCGACGTGCCCCGCCCCCCGAGCCGTCGCGTCTCGCTCGCTGTCTACGTGTTGCTGCTCGTGGGGTTGGCGTCGCTAGTGGCCGGGTTCCTGACCGGAGAGAGCCTGCCCCTCTTCGTCGCCCTTACTCCGCTCGTGATCGCGTTGCCGTGCTTCGCGGTCGCGGTCTTCCGCTCGCTGCGTGCGGCCCCCGCGGGTGTGCCGGCGGACGCCCTTCGCATCGTCGCGGCGAGCTGCCTCCTCACCGTCGTGATCGGCGAGTGGATGCTGCACGGACACTCGGGCATGCGCTTTCCGGGCCCGCGGCCGCTCTGGGTGCAGGTGCACCTGGGCGTCGCCCTGATGGGCTGGATCGGCGGAGTGTTCTCGGCGCTGATCCCGTCTCCGGGCGTCGCGCGGGCCGAGCGCGCGGAGCGGCTGCTGCTGGCGATCGGCGTCGGCCTGCCCCCGCTGGTCCTGCTCGGCGAGGCGCTATCGGGGATCGGCGCGTCGGGGCCGTGGATCGCCGCGTTCGCCGCACTGCCCGCCGCCACCGCGGTGCTGCTCGTCCAGCCCGCGCGGGTGCTTCGCGCCGGGTCGCTCGGCCGCGATGACGGGGCGCGGGCGCGAGGGGCCGGGCTGGCCCTGGCGCCGGGCGTTGCGCTGGCAGCCGGGGTGACCTGGTTCGCCGGCGATCCCCGCTGGAACGTGGTGCTGGGCTGGCTCGCGATCCACGGCTGGGCCGGGCTCGTCCTGCACGGTCTGCTGCTCCAGCACACGCCCGGGGGCGCCGGAGCGCGTCGCCCGGCCCTCGGGCTGGGCCTGCACCTGTCCGCGCTGGCGGTCGGGACGATCGCGACCCTGGCGGCCTGGGACGCAGGAGCCCGCCTCGCGGGCGTGCTGCTGGCCGCGACCGGGATCTGGCTGGCGGTGGCCGTTCGGGCCTCCCCCGCGAGAGTCCCACCCAGCCCCCGAGCCTAAAGCGCCACAGCTCGGCGCCTCGGTGTGGCGTCGTGTCGCGCGAGGCCGGACGACGAGCGGCGCTCAGGCCGTCTCGCGAGCCTGCAGCATCCGCGTCTCGGCCTGCTCGTGGAGCTTGAACCGGGCCAGGCACTCGGACAGCAGCGTGATGGCCTCGTCCTGCTTTCCGTCGCTCAGCAGCTCGCGGAGCTGCGCGAGGTCTTCCTTCATCCGTACATGCGCCGCGCAGGCCATGTCCAGGGCGGGAGCGTGCTCAGGCGAGAGACGGCGCACGAGGGGGAAATACACGTCCTCCTCGACGCTGAAATGCGCCTTCAGCTGCTCTTCGAGCCGGTCGAGGGCTTCGCCTGCCCCCTCGCCGCTCTCGACGGCGCTGACGAGCTCGGCGACCAGGTAGTCCAGCTCGCTGTGCTCCTGCCACCACCGCTCGATCGCCGACCGCTCCTGGCTCTGCCCTCCGTCACTCATCCACTCTTCCTCTGCTGGGTTGCGGTATTCTGGCACTGAACCTGCAAGTTATGCGCGGAGAGGTTACGGCCATTATGACCGAGGTCATACCCTGCATGCGACCGTACCCGTTCACCCGATGCAGCCCGGGGCTGCCGCGGTGACGGTGCTCGAGCCCCACGAGATCCCGCTCTTCCAGTCGGTCGACGCCAAGAAGCTGGAGTCGCTGTCCCGCGAGCTGAGAGTTCGGCCCTTCGAGTCCGGCGAGTACCTGTACTTCGAGTCGCAGCCCGCCGAGAGCCTGTGGATCGTGCGCTCGGGCGAGGTGCGCACGCTCAAGGCGACGCTGAACGGCCGCGTCACCACGCTCGAGATGCTCCGCCCCGGCGGGCTCTTCGGCCTGGCGTCGGTGCTCCCGTCCGCCGCGCACTCCGAGACCGCGCAGGGCGTGGTGAGTGGAGAGACGTGGTCCGTGCCGCGCCGGGTGCTCGCGCGGCTGATGCAGGAGCACCCGGAGATCGGCCGCGACCTGCTCGGCATCGTGTCGCTGCGGCTGCAACGCGCGCACGACCGCCTCTGCTCCTTCGCGCACGACGGCGTGCCCGCGCGGCTGGCGCGCTCGGTGCTCGACGAGGCGGAAGACGGTCGCGTAGAAACCACGCGGCGCGCGCTCGGCGAGGCCGCCGGTACGACCGTCGAGACGGCGATCCGCGTGCTCCGGAACTTCGAGAAGCGGGGCTGGGTCGAGGGCGGCGTGGGCTGGGTGCGAATCCTCGACGAAGAGGCGCTGGAGCGGATCGCCTCGGGCGAGGCTTCCCCCTGAGGCGCCTATGATGGCGGTCATCCCCGCGCAGCGGCCGGCTCCGTAGTGTGAGCCCGGCGTGCTGCATCGGCGGGTGACCCGCTGCGGGCGCGCGACGAAAACGGAGGACATCCGAAATGGCACTCGTCGACATCGAAGCGGGGTTGGGCGACGCGGAGCGCGCGGTTCTCGACACCGCGCACAAGTTCGCCGAAGAAGTCCTGCGCCCCGCGGGACAGGAGCTCGACAAGCTCGCGGATCCGAGCGACGTGGTCGCCAAGGACTCCGTGCTCTGGCGGGTCTTCGACAAGTACCGGGAGTTGGGCATCGACGACTTCGACGCCGAGGAGGCGGGCCTCGAGCCGATCCAGGCGGCCCGGCTGCGCGCCATGATCAGCGAGGAGATGGGCTACGGCGACGCGGGCCTGGCCATCAGCCTGGCCGTCAAGAACTTCCACCGCTTCTTCGCGAACATGTCCGGCCGCCCCGAACTGATCGAGCGCTATTGCGGACCCGAGAGCCGCGAGATCGGCTGCTGGGCCGTGACCGAGCCGGATCACGGCAGCGACTCGCTCGCGTTCAGCGAATCGCACTTCCGCGACCCGTCGATCCGCGCGAACTGCATCGCCAAGCTCGACGGCGACGAGTACGTGATCAACGGACAGAAGGCGGCGTGGGTGTCGAACGGAACGATCGCCGACGTGGCCGCGCTCTTCTGCACGATCGACGGCGACCAGGGCTTCGGTGGCGGCGGCGTAGCCGTCGTACCGCTGCGGGGCAAGGGCGTGTCGCGCGGGAAGCCGCTCGACAAGCTCGGCCAGCGCGCTCTCAACCAGGGTGAGATCTTCTTCGACGACGTGCGCATTCCCGCGTCGGACATGATCATCGGCAAGGACGCGTACGGCTTCGTGATCGAGAACGTGCTCGCGTTGGCTAACTCGGGAATGGGCACCATCTTCGTCGGCGTGGCGCGGGCGGCCTTCGAGAACGCACTCGCCTACGCCAAGGAGCGGGTGCAGGGCGGCGTACCGATCATCGAGCACCAGAACGTGAGGGCCCGGCTCTTCAAGATGTTCCGCCAGGTCGAGGCCGCGCGCTCGCTGGCACGCCGGGTCGCCATCTACAACGGGACGAATCCGCCGATGGTCCAGTACTCGATCGCGGCCAAGATCACGTCGACCAGCACGGCGTTCGAGGTCGCCAACGACGCGCTCCAGATCTACGGCGGAAACGGACTCAGCCGAGAGTACCCGGCCGAGAAGCTGCTCCGCGATGCCCGCGCCTCGATGATCGAGGACGGCTGCAACGAGATGCTGAGCATCATCGGCGGCAGCAAGCTCTGAATGAAAGGAAACCCCCCATGCAACTGAGACAGGTCATCGGCAACCGGCGTTCGATCCGCTTCCTGCGTCCGTACAAGCCCGTCGAGCCCGAGAAGATCCAGCGCATGCTCGAGGCGGCGCGCATCGCGTCGCACTGGGGAAATGTCCAGAGCCTGCGGGCCGTCGTGGTGTTCCGCGATTCCGCGGACAAGGAGACGCTCGAGGCGTTGATGGCGCCGATCGCGGGCTTCCAGATCCGCAGGGCGCCGGTCGTGATCGTCTGGTACGTGGAGACCGCCGCGGTCGACGACCAGTCGGACCGCCTGCGCGAGCTGCTCAAGGCCGGCGCGCTCGGCTTCGGCGAGGGAAAGGAGGAAGAGCTCGAGACCAAGCTGATCCCCGTCTTCGAGGGCATCCTCGAGAGCATGAAGCAGCCCGGCATGAACGAGATCGACTGTGGGCAGGGCATCGCGCAGGCCACCCTGATGGCGTACGAGATGGGCCTGGGCTGCTGCTGCCTGGGGACGCCGTTCACCGAGAAGATCCGCGAGAACCTGGGCCTCCCCGAGACGTCTCGCGTGCTGCTGTTGCAGACGGTCGGCTATCCGGCCGAGGACCCGCAGGCGGGCGGCCAGCGCCCCCGGCTGCCGTTCGAGCAGCTCTTCCACATGAACAAGTTCGGCAAGGCCTTCCCGCGCGTGCAGGAGGTCGTCGATGAGCTCGAGCGGGACGGCATGTTCCAGGCGCCCGGACCGCTGCCGTACCGCGAAGAGGAGCTCGACTTCCTGCAGCGCGCGCTCGACATCAAGGGCCACGGGCTCCTCTGAGCCGCCCACCCCTGCACCCGAAAAGAGAGATGGAGTAGACGATGCGCTTGAACGCGACGATCGCCGGCGTCGGCATGACCCCCTTCGGCAAGCACCTGGACCGTGGACTCAAGTCGATCGGCGCCGAAGCCGTCGAGGCCGCGCTCGCCGACGCTGGAATCGAGGCGAGCCAGCTCGAAGCGGCGTGGGTGGGCAACGCTGCCGCCGGACTCATTACCGGACAGGAGTGCATCCGCGGACAGGTCGTGCTGCGCTCGATAGGCATCGGCAGGATCCCGGTGATCAACGTCGAGAACGCCTGCGCCAGCGCGTCCACCGCGCTCCACCAGGCGTCGGCCATGGTCACGGCGGGTCTCTACGACATGGTGCTCGCGCTCGGCGTCGAGAAGCTCTACCACGAGGACAAGCGCAAGAGCTTCTCTGCGTTCAGCGGAGCCGTCGACGTCGAGGCGATGCAGGCGATCATGGAGGGACTCCGCAAGAACGCGGAGTCCGGCGGCGCGAAGCAGGCGGGATCCGGCGCGGGCCAGAAGCGCTCGATGTTCATGGACATCTACGCGATGGCCGCCCGCTCGCACATGCAGCGCTACGGCACGACCGTCGAGCAGTTCGCGGCGATCTCGGCCAAGAACTCGTTCCACGGCAGCATGAACCCGCGCGCGCAGTTCCGTCAGGCGCTGTCGGTCGAGCAGGTACTCGCCGAGCCGATGATCGCGGAGCCGCTGACGCGCCCGATGTGCTCACCGATCGGCGACGGCGCCGCTGCGGTGGTGATCGTCAGCGAGAAGAAGGCGCGCGAGATGGGCATCTCGAACCCGGTTCGCGTCATCTCGAGCGTGCTGCGCTCGGGCTGGGACCACGGCGGCGACGAGCCGGGAACGGCCGACGTCTGCTCCGCCGAGGCCTACGAAGAGGCGGGCATCGGTCCCGAGGACCTGTCGGTCGTCGAGTGCCACGACGCGTCCGCGCCGGCCGAGGTCATGGCCTACGAGGCGCTCGGCCTGTGCGGCAAGGGCGAGGGCGGAAAGCTGGTCGAGTCGGGCGCCACCCGGCTCGGCGGGCGCCTGCCCGTCAACACGTCGGGCGGGCTGCTGCGCAAGGGTCACCCCGTTGGCGCCACGGGCATCGCGCAGATCGTCGAGCTGACCGAGCAGCTGCAGGGCCGCTCGGGCGATCGGCAGGTCGAGGGCGCGCGCATCGGCCTGGCGCACAACGGCGGCGGCAACATCGGCCCCGATGCTGCGGCCATGTGCGTCACCATCCTGACCCGCTAGCTCCGGGCTGCTGGCTGGGCGGAGCGCAAGAAGGGGAGAAGTCATGAGGGAGCGCAGCGAGGGCGTACTCGGCGATCTGATCGCCATCCGCGCGGAGCAGAGGCCGGATCGCGACGTCCTGACCTTCGAGCACCTGAGTCTCGACGGCGGTGCGACGCCCGACGAGGTGCGCACCTACGCGCAGATCCAGGACAACGCGAACCGCATCGCGACGGGGTTGCTGCAGCACGGACTCGCGCCCGGTGACCGCTTCGCGCTGATGATGCGCAACCACCCCGAGTACGTGGAGACGATGGTCGCCGCATCGGTGACGGGCACCGTCTTCGTCCCGATCGACCCGCGCACGCGGGGCGAGAAGCTCGCCTACATGCTGCAGAACGCCGGCTGCCGTGGCGTGGTTTGCGGCGACTACGCGGTGTCGCAGGTCGAAGAGGTCCGCGAGCGGGCGGGGGGCATCGAGTGGGTGCTGTCGCTCGACACGGGCGCGGATGGTCCCCAGGCGGAGTCGCTGCGCGAGGTGCTCGAGAAGCCCTGCGCCACCGTGGACAATCGCCTCTCCGACGCCTCGATGCCGCTGCAGATCATCTACACGTCGGGGACGACGGGCGATCCGAAGGGCGTCGTCTTCCCGAACTCGCGCTTCGGCGGCTTCGCGATGCTCGGCGGACTGCTGGGCTACGACCAGGACTCGCGGCCGTACACCGGCCTGTCGCTCACCCACGGCAACGCGCAGGCGGTCACGCTCGGGCCGTCGCTCTTCATGGGGCTTCGCGGCGTGCTGAGCCAGCGCTTCACCAAGTCCAGGCTCTGGGACGTGTGCCGCCTGCACGGCTGCACCACCTTCTCGCTGCTCGGCGGCATGGCGACTGCCATCTACAGCGAGCCCGAGCGGCCCGACGACGCCCAGAATCCGGTGCGCTACGTGATCAGCGCCGGCATGCCGGCGGCCATCTGGGAGTCGTTCCAGAAGCGCTTCGACGTCGAGATCTTCGAGTGGTACGGGGCCGTCGAGGGCGGGCTGGCGTTCAAGCCGATCGGGAAGGGACCCGTCGGCTCCTTCGGCAAGCCCGCACCCGGCCTCGACATGCGCATCCTCGACGAGAACGACGTCGAGTGCGGGCCGGGCGTACAGGGCGAGGTCTGCTCGCGCCCAGCCGCGGGAGGCTCCGCCGAGGTCGAGTACCACGGCAACAAGGAAGCGTCCGAGAAGAAGACGCGCGGCGGCTGGCTGCGCAGCGGCGACATCGGGCACACCGACGCCGAGGGTTGGCTCTTCTTCGACTACCGCAAGGGCGGGGGCATCCGGCACAACGGCGACTTCGTGAACCCGGGCTTCGTCGAGAAGGTCGTGGCCGAGCATCCCCACATCAGCGACGTCTTCGTCTACGGCGTTCCGGCCGCTTCGGGCGCGCCCGGCGAGAAGGACGTGGTCGCGGCCATCGTGGCGCACGATCGTGCCGCGCTCGACGTGGCCGGGGTCTTCGCCGCCTGCCGCGCGGGGCTCGAGGGGAACTTCGTGCCGAGCTACCTGCAGGTGGTCGACGAGATTCCGAAGACCGCGTCCGAGAAGCCGCAGGAGCGCTTCCTGCTCGAGGCCTTCGCCCCCGACGCCGACGGCGTGTTCACCGAGCCGGCGTCTCCACGCTAGCCGGAGAAGTAGTCGAGCAGGGCGCCGCGGGCGCGTAGCTGTGCGCGCAGCTTCTGCACGTCGACGGCGCTCGCGCGGGCTCCGGCGTCCAGCGCCAGGTGCGCGGCGATGCCCGCGGCTTCGCCGACGGCCATGCAGGCGGGGATCTCCTTGGTCGCGTGGTGGACGCGGTGGTCGACGGAGATGTGGCGCCCGGCGGCCAGCAGGTTCGGCGCCGCGGCCGTGTGCAGGCAGCGGTAGGGGATCGCGTAGACCGCGGCGTACTTGGTCCAGTGGCCGGTGATCGCGATGGCGTCGTCGAAGTCGTGGTCCACGTCGTCGCGCGTCAAGACGTGCTCGCCGACGAGCCGGCGGCTCTCGGTAATGCCGAGCTGCGTGGCGATGTTGCAGATGTGGGCGTGGGCCATCTCGGGCCGTGAGGCGCGCAGCTTCTCGACCTCTTCCATCACGAGGCGCCGGCACTCGAGCTCGGCAAAGGTCAGGTCCCGCGGGTCGGTGGCGTCGATGCGCCGGTCGATGCGCGCGGCGCTTCCCCAAGGGAGCAGGACCTGTCCGGGGTTCGTCGTGCGGAAGTAGCCGGTGCTCCGGTCGATCTCGTTCGGGTCGCCGTCGACTCCTCCGAGCCGGAACCAGAGCCAGGGATGCACGCGCTCGAGTTCGAACCGGCACCCCGCCGACGCGAACACGTCGCCGTCGCCGGTGGCGTCGATCACCACGTCGGCCAGGATGGCGGTGCGTCCCGCCTTGGACTGGAACAGCACGCCGTCCAGCCCCTTCTCGGGCTCGTCCGACCGGAGCGCGTCGGCGCCCCACATATGGAAGATCAGGTCGACGCCGGCCTCGCACACCATCTCGGCCAGGACCTGGCGCATGACCTCGGGGTCGTAGGCGACGGAGTAGCGGACGCGGTGCGATGCCCGCATGCCCCCCCAGACCAGCCCCCAGCGAAAGGCGTCATCGACCTGTGCGGGGTCATCGCTGCCCCACTGCTCTCGTGGCGGATGGTACGCGCCGCCGGCGCGCTGCAGGCGGTCGACGGTTTCCTGGCACAGGCCGCCGATCACCGGTACGCCCCGCCCGTCGTCGAGCGTCAGCAGGAGCGCGATGAGCCCTCCGGTGGCCAGGCCGCCGAGCGACCCGTAGCGCTCGACCAGCGTCACGTCGGCGCCCTCGCGCGCGGCGGCGACCGCCGCGGACACGCCGGCCGCTCCCCCGCCCACCACGAGCACGCCGGTGCGCTTCAGCACCGGCGTCTCGCGCGAGGGCTCGCGAATGGTCTCGGCTTGCGCCATGCCGCGATTCTATCGCGGCCCGGACCTTAGACGGGAAGCTCCGCGTCCTTGCCCGACAGCGTCATCATGGCGAGCAGATCGCGGAACTTGCTGACCGCGATCCGCTCTTCGAAGCCGGAACGGCGCAGCCGCTGGAAGTACTCCTCGATCTGCTTGATCTGGAGCGTCCCCACGATCTCGATCCCGCGCTTGATCTGGTCGGGCTTGGTGCCCTTGCCGGCCAGCACGATCATCGCCTCGAAGAGCGCCGAGTCGAACTGGCTGATCGAGAAGTTCTCGGCCTCGTCGAGTGCCGCGTGCAGCTGGGGCTTGCGCTCGGGCGTCTTGTCGAGGACCCACTTGAGGTGCTGCAGGCCGTACGAGACGTGGCGCGCCTCGTCCTGCATCACCAGTTGGAACATTCGCTTGTCGACGGGCGTCGGCGAGATGAACTCGCTGAAGCGGAACATCGTCAGGATGTTCCCCTCGGCCAGCAGGTGCATGAACGCGCTGGCCTCGCTGTACGTGTCGGTCTCGAGAATCGCCTTCAAGGAGTGCTCCGCCTGGGGCATCGCCTCCATCAGGCCCACGCCGCCGGCGAGTGCCCGCTTGCGGAAGACCTCGGCGTGGCGCGCCTCGTCGATCGCCTGCGTCGCGATGAAGCCCTTTACCTCGTGGAACTGGTTGTTCATCCGCCAGGCCCACTTCGCCGGCAGGTCGGTCGCGATCATCTCGACCTCGGTGAAGAACGTGCAGAGCTGAGCGAAGGCGATCTCGACCTCTTCCGAGCGCTCGCAGTGGTCCAGGTCGGCCCAGGGCACGTCGGTGGACGCGTCCCACTGCCGGCTCATGGCCTCCTCGTAGAACGAGGCGACCTTGTACGCCCACACGTCGCTCTTGCGGTTCAGTTCGGGCGACATGTCGGCCTGGTGGTCCACGTCGTAGGCCGCTCCGCGCGGCGCGGCGCTGCGCGGCCCGCGCGGCACCTCGGGAAGCTCGTCGTAGCCGTAGCTGCCCTTGTTCAGGTCCAGGTAGGTGAGGCCGCGCTTCGGGTTGTCGGCGTTCACCTCGATCTGCTCGGCGCCCTTGTCCAGCCAGCCCAGGTCGAGGTTGCCCTTGCGGATGTCCTTCATCGCGAGGATGAAGTCGCTGTTGTGCATGTACTCGGTCGATCCGTAGTAGCTCATGTCTTTCTCCCGGGACCTCAGTCCCGAATCAGCTGAAGGAATGCGGGAAGCGGGCTGCGCTGGCGGCGGTCTCCCAGACCGGCGCTCTCGCAGCGCGCGAAGTGCTCGTCGACCAGCCGTGCGTAGGTCCGCGCGACCGGATCGAGCCCTCCCGACAGGAGGATCAGGGGCTCGACGATCTCCCGCGCGCCCAACACGCCGACCAGGCCGTTCTCGACCAGGTCCAGGTGGCCGTTCAACGTCTCGCGCTCTGACTCCCGCGTGCCCACGACGCCGCGCACGTGGTCGACGCCGTACGCGATGAAGCGCGTGGCGTCCTGTGCAACCAGCGTCGAGATCTGCGTGTCGGCCGCATTGCGCGAGACGAACTCGAGGTGACGCGCGAGCATCTGCGTAAAGGGGCAGAGCACCAGGTTCAGCGACAGCGACGCGCAGGGGTAGGTCCCCGACTCGAACACCATCTTCAGCAACTCGCCCAGCGGCTGGCAGTCCACGCCGAGCGCTCCCACTCCGTAGAGGGCTCGCTTGCGCGAGACCTCGGCGATGCGCGTGCCGTCGATCATCTGCGCGCACATCAGGTACTTGACCTCGTGGAACTCCTGGTTCATCAGCCAGACCCAGCGCGACGGCACGTCGGCGGTGATCAGGCCGATCGACGTGAGCGAGGTGTAGAGCTGCTGCAGTGCGCGCTGCTCGTTGTCGCTGTAGTCGTGGTCGTCGAGCGCCTTCCAGTCGATCGACCGGGCCGGCGCCCAGTGGCGCGACTTGGCTTCCTCGAAGATCGAGGCGGCCCGGTCCGACCAGAGCAGGATCGCGCCGCGCGGCGCCATCGAGAAGTTGTGGCGGATGATCTCCGGCATCTCGTCGGGGCCGTACGAGCCCAGGTTGATGTCGTCGAGCGTCAGTCCGCGCCGCGCCTGGGTCGGCCGTGCGGTGATCCGCTCGCGTATGCTCTCCATCCACGACAAGTCGAGCTCGCCCGACATGACCTTGGTCACCTGGGCGAGGATCTCCGGGTCCTGCGAGAAGTCCTTGGGTGCGATGTACGACATCAGTCGATCTCGAGGTGGCGAGCCTGGTCGAAGAACGCCTGGATCGAGGCCATGAAGCGGTACAACCGGTCGTGGCCCTCGGGGTCCTCGTACTCGACCTGGATCACGTCGCCCAGGTGCGTCAGCGAGTTGAGCGTGTGGGCCGCGTCGGCGCCCCCGTGCTCGATGATCCGTAGACCTCGAAGTGCAGCGAGAAGAGGGCGTCGCCGACGCGCACACCGAACGTGGTGTCGCAGACGCCGAGCTTCTCGAACTCGGGGTCGTCCTTGATCTTCTGTTGCAGCGCCTGGAAGAACTCCAGGGAGGGGAAGCGGATGCCCATTGTCGGTTTCTCCTGGGTCGGGGTTGGAAGGTTCAGCCCTTCTCGCGCGAGCCGACGGGGCGGCGGTGTACGAGAGAGTAGTAACGGTAGCGGCCGGGCATGTGCGATGAGACCGCTCCGATGATCGCAGCGCAGGTGAGCAGGGGCACGCCGGCCGACGGTGTGGCCTGGACCGCGACGAGCAGCCCGATCTTGGTGAGGGTGGCGAGTCCGCGCACCTGCACCAGGAAGACGGGCTCGGCGATGCAGTCGAGACCCATCAGCAGCGCACCGCTGGCCAGGGTCGCACCGAGCGCCGGCTCGAGTGCCGCCGCCGACGCGCCGTAGACGTGGCCCCCGTAGAGCGCGCCGAAGGCGAGCAGGTGCGCCGTCCGCAATGCGGTGCGCAGGGCCCTCACGCCGGGCCTTCCGTCCGGAACGCTCACGGCCAGAGGCTGCTACAAGCGTCTCCGGGACGCTATGACGCGGGTCATGCGGCCTCGGTCCGGCGGGCCGGACTGAGAGGGTGTCAGCGCCCAGCCACCCCCGGTCAGGGCATGCGCGCGTACATGCCGTAGAGCACGAACGCCGCGGTGAGTACGCCGAGCACGCCCCCCACGAGAGCGGTCCGGCCGGCGCGGCGGTGCCAGAGGTGCGTACGGCTCCCGGCCTCGGAGCGGGGCTGGGGAACGGGCATTCGCTTCCAGAGCGCCAAGCCGACCGCAACGCCTCCCGCCAGCACCAGCGCCGCGACGAACGACTCGTGCGCGCGCAGCACCCAGACGTCGAGCCGCGGCCAGACGTCGAGCTGCTCGTGGCCCAGCACGACCACCTTCACCGCGTAGGAGAGCAGGAAGAGCACCACCAGTGTGATCGCGGCCATCATGCGGCGCCGGTGGCGCACGTAGTCGCCGCGGCGCGCCCACGCCACGCCCGAGAAGGCGAGCGCGAGCGTCGCGAGCATGTTCACGAGCGCGGCGGTCCAGTAGGCGACCTTGGGATCCAAGCAGGGACTCCAGCTCCGGAACGGGCCCGGGTTCCCGTGACGGTATCAGCTCTCGCCGCTGGACTCGATCGGTCCCACGTCCCGGCCGGTCTGGAGCGCGGTCGCGCTCGACTCCGGAACCCAGACGTCCCGGCCATTGGCCAGCCGCACCCGGAGCCAGGGGCTGCGCCGTTCGACGATGCGGACCTCGGCGCCGGCCGGCAGCGCCGAGGGTAGGAGCGGCGGCGCCAGTTCGGAGTCCGCCGACCGCGCCACGACCCGCTCGGCGGTGATCACGGCCTCGTCGCGCGCCGCGGCCGCCGGGTCGAGCATGAGCGACGCGACCAGCGCCACCCACGCGGCGCCCGGCAGCAGCGCAAGGTTGCGCGGAGTGGCGCTGTCGAAGCGCAGCGCCAAGGCGACGAGCGTGCAGCCGAGCAGGAAGGCCACACCCGCGGCGAGTCCACGATGCGCTCGCGACAACGTCCGGTGCCAGAAGAAGAAGGTGTCGAGCACGCCTCCCGAGGCCGGGCGCGGAACCCAGGCGGGGAGCTGCGCGCGCGCGAACTCCAGGTTCTGCTGCGCGCGCGCGTGCCCGGGCGCCAGCCCGAGCGCGCGACGGTAGTGCAGGATGGCGACGCCGAGGCGCTCGCTCTGAAGCGCCGCGTTCGCCAGGTTGGCGTGCAGGTCGGGCGTGTCGTGCCCGGTTTCGAGCAGCCGGCCGAACAGCGCCTCCGAGCGGCGGAACCGCGCCAGCCGCGCGTCGCGCTCAGGCGTGTCGAGACCCGCGGCGTAGGCGGTGAGCGCCTCGTCGAGCAGCGCGCGGTCGTCGGCCAACGCATCAGGTGCGCCCGCGATCCAGATCGCGGCCAGGAGCAGCAGCGCGGTCACTCCGCTGCCTCCTCGAGCGCCAGCGCCAGCGCCAGCGCGCGCGCGTGCAGTTCCGGGTCGAGGGCCTCGACGCTCGCCGTCTCCGCGGGGTCGAAGCGGCGCGCGTCGCACTCGGCGAGCAGCGATTCCAGCTCTGCCGTCTGCGCGCCCGGTACCTCGGCCAGCATGCGGCGCAGTCCGCTTGCCAGCGTCGCGGCGCCTTCGGCCGCAGGGCGGCCCGCCGCGGCGCGGACTTCCTGGCGGGCCGCGCGTAGCCGCCGCCTCTGCGCGACCAGCGCGGGATCCACCGCTCGGCGGCGGCGGTCGAGGACTGCGAGCGCGACGAGCAACAGGCCCGCCGCGTGGAGTGCGGCCACGGCCCAGGGCCCGCCTGCCAGGCGCTCCCGGCGCAGCAGCCGGTCGGGCCGCCGCTCGATCGCCAGGTCGGCTCCCGTCAGCACGAGCGCGCCGCTCCCGTCGGCCCGGGTCTCGGGCGGTGCCTCGTCCGACGGGTCCCCGCTCTCCGTCGGCGCGCGCACGACGTCGGCCGCGCCGATCCGCTGCGCCTCTCCCACCGAGAGCGCGATCGGCTGCGAGTGCGTCTTCTCGAAGCGGTGCGTGCGCGGGTCGAACCACGAGAACTCGAGTGCCGGGATCTCCCTCACCGCCTCGTGCCGCGTGCGCACGGTGGCGACGAACTCCTTTCCCGACTCGCCGATCTGGCCCGCAAGCTGTCCGTCGGGGACGCGGAAGTCCGCGGCCGGAAGCAGTCCGGGCGCGTCGAGCGGCGGCAGCGACGCGCCCTCCAGGTTCCCGTCGCCGCGCAGCGTCAGCGTCAGCGTGATGGGCTCGCCCGCCGTCACGACCGAACGGTCCGCGCGCACGTCGAGCTCGAAGCCCTGCCCGACGGCGCCCGCGTAGCTGGCGGGGCGGCCCTGCTGCGGGACCTCCTGTACCTCGAGGCGCGCGGGGCGTCCCTCGCTGCGGAGCTTGCGCGTGGCCGTGGCGCGACGGCGGCCGAACAGGTCGCGCTGCCAGCGGATCGCCTCGTCGGCGAACAGGCTCGGTGCCTCGAGCTCGAAGCTCCCGGGGCGCAGCGGTACGAGCGTGCGGGCGATCGAGAGCACGAGGAAGGTCCGACCCCCCGCGCGCTGCTCGCGGGTTCGCGCGCGCAGGCTCTTCGGCCCGTCCAGCGTCTGGATCTCGACCTCGGTGGTGCGCCCCGCCACCGGCGGGTCGAGGAAGCGGAAGCTCTCCTCGCGGTCGAAGAGCGGCACGCGAAGCGCGTAGCCGGCCAGGCTCTCGCGCAGCTCGCTCTCGATCCAGACTTGGAGCTCGAGGGGAACCCGTTCGCCGGGGTAGACCGGGGTCCCGGGCAGAATCAGCTCGACGCGCAGGCGGTCGCTGGTCGGTACGCTCTGCAGCTCGAGCGCGACCGGGCGCGTCGAACGCACGACCTGGCCCTGCGTCACGGTGAAGGGACCGAGCACCACGCGACCCGGTGTCGCGGCCACGTAGCGGAAGCGGTAGACGAAGCGCACATGCTCGCTCCGCGAGAGCCGTCCGTTGACGATCTGGATCGACGTTCGGATGTCGGGGAACACGCCGACCAGCTCCAGCTTGCCGTGCTGCGGATCGGCGACCGAGATGTCGGGCTGCGGCTCGGCGTCGAAGTCCTCGGCGATCAACCGCACGTCGAGCGGGGCGTCCACGAAGTGCGGGCGTTCGGGTACGCGGATCTCGACG
Organism: Deltaproteobacteria bacterium; assembly: GCA_019311115.1. Lineage (GTDB taxonomy): Bacteria > Myxococcota_A > UBA9160 > SZUA-336 > SZUA-336 > JAFDDB01. The sequence goes on along the minus strand of JAFDDB010000055.1, from coordinate 17,047 downwards.
CGTTGCGCGAGCGCTTGCGCCGGGAGCAGCGTCCACGCCAGCGAGATCCCGGCGGCGGCGACTGCGCGCCTCACCAGTCCTTCTCCACCGTCTCGTATCCGCCGGGCGAGCGCCGCTCGCGGTCGCGGCGACGCTGCGCCTCGCGGTCGCGCACCTCTTGCAGGAGCTGCGCGGGGTCGGAGGCGCGCTCGTTCTTCTCGGGCTGCGAGCGCTCGTCCTGCTCGGCCGACGCCTGCTGCTGCTCGCCCGACTCTCCCTGCTGCGGCTCGGGGGGAGTCAGCAGGGCCAGCGCGGCCGCCAGCTCTTCGAGCGCGCTCGTCTGGCTGGTCTGCGCCTCCTCGACGGGCCCGGAGTCGGCCGCCAGCGTTCCGGAGGCTTCGCGCATGTGCGTTCCGGCGACCAGTACGTGCTCGCCGGCCTCGCGCAGGATGCGGCTCTTCTCCGCGGCGTCCGGCTCCTGTCCGGAGGCCGCCTGCGATCCAGGCGGGGCGGAGGCCGCCTGCGGTGGGGGCGCGGCGTCGGGATCCGCAGGCACGGGGGCCTGCGCGCGCGACATCTCCTCGAGCGCCGCCGCCAGCTCGCCCGCGCGACTGGCGATCCGTTCCTGGCGCGATGCGAGCGGCGCCGTGGGCTCGTCGAGCGCCGCGGCGTCTCGCGTCTCGTCGGACAGCTCGAGCTGCTGCTCGGCCGTCTCGCGCACGTGCTCGACGATCGAGAAGAAGAGCCGGCGCAGCGCCGCCAGGTGCGACCGCGCTCGCTCGGCTTCCGTGCTCCCGGTTCCGCCCGCTTCGAAGCGGTCGAGCGCGTCGTCCATTTCGCCGCGCGCGAGTTCGAGCAGCGTCGCCGCCGACGTGAAGCGCTCGTGCTCGGTCTCGGCTGCGTCGGGTTGCAGGCCATCGCGCTCGCGGTCGAGCGCCGTGCGGAGCCTCTCGCCGCGCGACAGGTTCCGCGACTGCGTGCGCACCAGCCCCGGGATGGCCTCGGGGTCGGCGGCTCCGGAGATCTCGGCGATCGCCGCCTGTTGCGCGTAGGCCGTCTCGATCAGGCCGCGAAGGTCGAGGAACCGCTCGCGCGCGTCGAGCAGCGCCAGCACACCGTCGCGCTGGCGCGACATTGCGGCCGCCAGGTCGGAGGCCTCGAGGGCCTCGGCGGCGGCCGCCAGCTCCGCGTGCCCCCGCTCGACCAGGGGCTCGGCTTCGCGCACCGCTTCGAGCGCGCGCTGCTGCTGCGGGTCGGGTGGCTCGGCCGGTGCTGCGCCTTCCGACTCGAGCCCGGCCCGCAGGCGCATGCCCAGCTCGCCGGTGCGCTCGGCGACCCGCGTCTGGGTCTCGGCCAGGTACGCGTCGCTGAGCCACGCCGGCGGCTCCGCCTGTGCCGCATCCTGTGCCCCGTCCTCGGTAGGTGGGGCGCCAAGGCCAGCTCCGGAACGGACACCCGTCTCGATCGCGACGCGTGTCGCTTCGCGGATCAGCGCGTCGAGCACCTGCAGTGGCTCGCGAAGCTGGTCGAGCGCGCGCTTGAGTTCGTCGAGAGCCGCGGCGCTGCGCCGGTAGCCGCGCTCGCCCTGGCGCTCGCGCAGTTGCTGGCGCGCCTGGCCCATGCGGCCGCGGGCGCGGTGCAGGTAGTGCAGCGCGTTCGTCAGCTGGACCGCGCGCATCTGCTGCTCCGGCGCGCGTTCGGCTTCGGGCACGGTGTCGATCGCGTCGCGCTCGTCGGCGGCATTCGACGCCAGCTGATCTGCGTCCGACAGGATCGTGCGCTGCGACGTCGCCAGGTCGCCGAAGCGGCGTCGCGCCGCCTCGTCGACGTCGATCGCCATCCCGTCGGGCAGGGCCTCGAGCAGCTCCGCGACGCCCGCCGCCTGTCCGCGCTGCGCCCCGGCAAGGTCCTCGAGCCGGCCCGTCAGGTCCTTCTCGTCACGCCGCGCAAGCTCGTCGGCTAGCAGCAACGCGCGTCGCAGGCTGACCTCGAGGTTGTGGCGCGCGTCCGCGTCCTCGGGGTCGAGCTGCACCGCGCGGCGGAACCAGCTGGCGGCCTCTTCGAGTGCGGGCAGCGCCGCCTCGAGGTCCTCGCCGCGCAGAACGTCCGAACGAGCCGACGCGACCAGCCCCAGGTTGTAGGCGGCGCGGTGGCGAAGCTCACCGTCGTCGCGCGCCTCGCGGCGCGCGCGGCCGAGCCAGCGCTCCGCCGACTCGAGGTCGGCGTCCGCAAGAGCTGCGAGTCCGCGGTTGTACCGCTCTCGCGGCGTCGTCTCGTCGCTGTTCGCGGGTCCTCCTTCTTCCTCTTCCAACAAGCTAGGAACCGTCTCGTCGAGGCCGGGAAGGTTCGGGTCGGGCGGCGTCTGCGCGGCGGCGGGCGTGGCGCCGAGCAGGCCCGCCGCGAGCAGCGCCGCGAGGGACGTCGAGCCCGCCGTTGCGGCACCGCCGCTTGCGACGGCGGTGCTGGCCAGCAGGAGCAGCAGCGAGGCGAGCACCGCCCAGGCGTAGGCCTCGTCGCGTTGCGTGCGTCCGCGGCCATCGAGACGCGCGCGCACCAGGCCGGCGATGTGCGCGTCGTAGATCGACTCCAGGTCGAGCACGCCCGTGCCGGCGGGCACGTACGCGCCGTCGGTCGTGAGCGCCAGCTTGCGCAGCAGCTCGCCGTCCAGGCGGCTTCGCACCGGGTTCCCGTTGGAGTCGAGCAGGACGCTGCGCACGCCCGTCCGCGGGTCGCGCACGCGGATCTCGCTGCCGGCCTCGTCGCCGAAGCCGATCGCGATGATGCGCACGCCAAGCTCGGCCGCGGCCTCGGCCGCGTCGAGCGGGAACGAGTCGTGGTCCTCGCCGTCGGTGATCAGCAGGATCGCCCGCGACGCCTCGCCGGGCGCGCCGAAGCCGGCCAGCGCCTTGCGCAACGGCTCCTCGAGGCGCGTGCCCCCGCGCGCGACCGAGTGGGGCCCCGCACCGTCGAGGACCAGGCGCAGGAAGCCGAAGTCGGGCGTCAGCGGCGAGAGGACCGTCGCGCGTCCCGCGAACGCGATCAGCCCGACCTGGTCGCCGTCCAGGTAGGTCAGCAGGTCCGCGATCTCGGCCTTGGCGCGGTCCAGCCGACTGGGCGGGACGTCTTCGGACAGCATCGACCGCGAGACGTCGAGGGCGATCATGATCTCTGCGCCGACGCGGGGCGTGACCACGTAGCGCAGTCCCCACTGCGGGCGCATCAGCGCCAGGATCGCGCAGGCCGCGCTGAGCCCCAGCAACACCAGGCGCAGCCGGCGCCGCCAGCGGGCGGGGCGGCTCACCAGCCGCGACTGGAGCGGCGGCGCCACGAACCGAGCCAGGTCGGCGCCGCCGCGCCGCTCGAGCCAGAAGAGCCCGGCGAGCGCGGCCGCTAGCAGCCAGAACAAGTGCGCCATCTGCGGCTCGGCGAAGGACGGTCCGCTCACGGCAGCCTCCGCAGCAGCGAGCCGCCGAGTAGGGCGGCGAGACCCATCAGCCCGAGTGCCGAGGTCACGAGCGGCGCGTAGTGCTCCTCGTACTCCAGGTAGCGCTCCTCGACCAGTTCGCTGCGCTCGAGCCGATCGATCTCGGCCACCACCGCTTCGAGGCCCTCCGCGTCCGAGGCGTGGAAGTAGCGCCCGCCGGTGCGCTCGGCGATCGCCTCGAGCGTCGCCTCGTCGATCTCGACGCGCGCGCGGCGCAGCACGATCCGCCCATTGGCGGCGCGGAACGGAACGGGCGCGTAGCCCGTCGAGCCCGCGCCGATCGCGTAGACCTTGATGCCGTGCTGCGCGGCCAGCTCCGCCGCCTGGCTCGGCTCGATGTCGCCCTCGTTGTTGACCCCGTCGGTGAGCAGGATCGCGACCTTCGACGCGGCCTCGATCCCGCGCAGCCGCTCGACCGCCAGGGCGAGTCCTTCGCCGATCGCCGTGCCGTCCTCGCGTTCGTCCTCGACGATCTGGAGGTCGTCCAGGATCTGCACCAGGTTGCCGTGGTCGAGCGTCAGTGGGCAGAGGCCGTCGGCGTAGCGCGCGAACGCCACCAGGCCGATCAGGTCGGAGTCGTGCCCGTGGCTGCCGCCGCCGCCGGCGACGAAGTCGCGGAACACGCGCTTCACGACCTCGAGGCGGTCGATGCTGGTGTCGCCGCTCACGAAGTCGCGCGCGCGCATCGAGCCCGAGTGGTCGACGATCATCGCGATGGCGATGCCTTCGCGGCGCACGCGCGAGGTCGCGTCGGCGGTGCGCGGTCCGGCCAGCGCCACCGCGAGTGCTAGCGTGGCGAGCGCCAGCAGCAGGGCCGGCAGGCGCGCCAGCCGCGCGCGCAGCGATGCGGGCGCCGCGTCGAGCAGCGACAGGCTCGAATAGGTCACCGACGAGGGCAGGCGCGACGCCAGCCACCAGACCGCCGGCGCGGCGAGCCCCGCCAGCAGGAAGAGGGGGTCGCGGAACTCGAGCTCAGCCATGGGCGAGCTCCACCGCGCGCGTGTCGTCGAGGAAGACGCGCACCGAAGCCACGGACTCGTCGACGGCAGAAGCCTCGGGGACGAAGCGTGCGAACTTGACCAGGTCGGCCCGGCTCAGCAGGTCGCGGAGCAGGCGCTGGTGCGCGACCCGCAGGTCGGGCGAGGTCATCATCAGGTCGAGGAACTCCTCGGTGGTGAGCTCGGGGGAGCGCAGAGCGAAGCGGTTCTCGACGTAGCGGCGCACGATGCCCGAGAGCTGCACGAAGAAGCGGTCCATCTGCTCGCGGTCCGCTCCCGGGCGCGCGCTCGCCAACAACGCGTCGAGCTCGGCTGCGGCGATCTGGTATGCGCTGCGCTGGAGCGCGCGCGCGCGTGAATCGAGCCAGGCGCGGATCGCGAACGGCGCGGCCGCGGCGAGGAGCGCCACGAGCCCCAGGGCGAAGGGCCACAGCGGCGGCCCGGGAGTCGTTCGCGGTCCGAGCGCGCTCTTGGCGGGACGCAGGTCCAGCGGCGCGTCGGCCGGCAGCACGGAGCCGACCTCGATCTCGATGCGCTCGGTCAGCAGCTCCCAGGCGTCGAGCCCCGCGGGCGCCGGCTCGCGGCCGGGCCGGCGGTCCACGAACTCGACGGCCAGCGGCGGGATCGCGAGCGTGCCCGAGCGCGACGGCTGCAAGGTGTAGCGCTGGCTCGCCACCGTGTGCCCGTCGGCGTCCACGGACTCGCGCGGCACGAAGTCGACGATGGCGAACCGGTCGAGCGCCTCGCCGAAGGCCGGCATCAGCAGCTCGACGCCCGGCTCGGCGCGTACGCGGAGCTCGAGCCGGATCGCGTCGCCGATGACTGGGGCGTCGGGCTCGACCGTGACCGTCGCCGTGACGGGACCGCGTTCGCTCTTCTGCTCCAGCGCGTGCGCGGGCCCGCACCCGGACAGGCAGAGGAGCGCGCAGAGCAGGGCGGGCGACCGCACTCTCAACGCCGCGCCCTCCGCTCCCGCATGCGGAAGAACTCGACCAGGGGATCGACGACCGAGCCCGAGGCGTCCACGTGGATGAAGTCGATTCCCGAGCCGCGCAGCCGCCGCGCCAGGCCCTCGACGCGCTCGGCCGCGGTCCGCTCGACCTCGCGGCGGAACGCCGCCGAGCCCGTGTCGTAGAGACGCGCCCGCCCGGTCTCGGCGTCGCGCAGGGCCATCAGGCCGACGGGCGGAATGTCGAGTTCGCGCGGGTCGGTCACCAGCACCGCGATCACGTCGTGCTTGCGGTTCGCCGTGCGTAGCGCGCGCTCGAATCCCTCGTCGATGAAGTCGCTCACCACGAAGCAGATCGAGCGGCGCGTCATGACCGAGAGCAGGAACTCGACGGCACCGCCGATGTCGGTGCTCTCGCGCTCGCTGCGCGGGCGCCGCCGCGGGAGCCAGCGCAGCCCGCCCGCCACCGGCGCGGCGTGCTGCGTGCCCTCATCGAGTCCGTGGGCCAGGACCTCGCGAACCACGCGCAGGGCGTGCTTCTGGCCCTTCCTCGCGGGGATGTACTGCTCGATGCCGCCGTGGAAGAGCGTCAGTCCGACCTTGTCGTCATTGCGCGTGGCCGAGAAGGCGAGCGCCGCGCAGAACTCCGCGGTGGCCTCGCGCTTGGAGCGCGTCCCCGACCCGAAGTCCTGCGATGCGGACACGTCCGCCATCAACATCAGCGTGAGTTGGCGCTCCTCGACGTAGCGCTTGACGTAGGGCTCGCCCATGCGGGCGGTCACCTTCCAGTCGATGGTGCGCACGTCGTCGCCGGGCAGGTAGGGGCGAACCTCGTCGAACTCCATGCCCCGGCCCTTGAAGACCGACACGTACTCGCCCGCCAGCACGTCGGCGACCTGCCGGCCCGTGCGGACCTGGATCTGGCGAACGCGTTGCAGGATCTCCCGGGTGAGCACGCGCGACCCGTTACGGAACGAGGATGCCGGCCAGGATGCGCTCGATCACGTCCTCGGGCGTGCGTCCCTCGGCCTCGGCCTCGTAGCTCAACATCACGCGGTGGCGGAGCACGTCGAGAGCGACGGTCTTCACGTCGTGCGGGGTGGCGTAGGTGCGGCCCTGCAGGAAGGCCTGCGCCTTGGCGGCCTTCATCATGTAGATCGACGCGCGCGGGCTGGCGCCGTTCTCGATCATGCCCTCGAGTTCGCCGATGCCCGCCGCGGCGGGGTCGCGCGTCGAGCGCACCAGTTCGACGATGTAGTCGCGCACCTTGTCGTCGACGAAGACCGCGTCGACGGCTCTGCGCGCGCCCAGGATCTCGGCCGGAGAGGCGACCTTCTCGACGTGCGGCTCCGCCTGGCCGCTGGCCATGCGGTCGACGATGCGGCGCTCCTCGTCGCGGCTCGGATAGCCGACGCGCACCTTGAGCATGAAGCGGTCGATCTGTGCCTCGGGCAGCGGGTAGGTGCCCTCCTGCTCGATCGGGTTCTGCGTCGCCAGCACCAGGAAGGGCTCTTCGAGCGGGTAGGTCTGTCCGCCGATCGTCGCCTGTTTCTCCTGCATCGCTTCGAGCAGCGCGGCCTGCACCTTGGCCGGGGCGCGGTTGATCTCGTCCGCCAGGATCAGGTTCGAGAAGATTGGCCCCTTCTTGACGCTGTAGGTGCCGTCGCGCGGGTGGAAGATCTCGGTGCCGATCACGTCCGCGGGCAGCATGTCGGGCGTGAACTGGATGCGTGAGAAGCCCGTGTCGATGGCGCGCGCGAGCGAGCGCACGGCCAGCGTCTTGGCCAGGCCGGGCACGCCCTCCAACAGGATGTGGCCTCCGGTCAGGAGACCGATCAGCAGGCGGCCGACCATCGTCTCCTGCCCCACCAGCACCTTGGAGACCTCGCTGACCAGCGCGGTGCAGGTCTGCACGTGCTGCTCGAGATCGTCGCCGCGTTCGTCGGCCATGCGCTTGTTCCCCCTGTCCGGTCCAGTTGATCGCGGCTGCTCGCCGGGCGGGAATATCGAGTGGAATCGCGCGGGGTTCAAGTCGCCCTGCGCCCTCGGTGGGGCCGGGGTGGGTCCGCACAGCCCCATTCAATTGGGGTCAGGTTCCTACGCCTGGCGCCGATGTACGGGCCTGCGGCCCCTCTTCCCGGGCTGTGGAAAACGACGTCATGCCCCCTGTCCCTGTCGTCCGAGCTGCGCTGTCCTGTCTCGCCTTCGCCCTGGTGGCGTTGGCGCCCCTGCGCGCGAATGCCGACGACGACCTGCGGGTGATGCTCGCGGCCCCGGTTCCCGGCGCCAGCATCGGCGGCGAGGACGGCCGTGCCTTCGTGACCGGGCGCATCCTGTCGCGGAGCGGCCGCCACGAGAAGTTCGACGTCGCGATCGTGATCGACACGTCGTACAGCACCGCGGCTCCCTCGGGGGCCGACGTGGATTCGGACGGGCACACGGGCAAGCGGCTGGTCGAGCGGGCCCTGCCGTTCCGCTGGCTGGCCTGGCTCGGCTGGATGCTGCCGTTCGGGAACACCGACGCGGGCGACAGCATCCTGGCCGCCGAGATCGAGGCGGCGCGCACGCTGCTGGAGCAGCTCGACCCGCGCACCACGCGGGTCGGAGTCGTCGCCTTCTCCGGGGACTCCCGCGACAAGACCGCGGACGCCCGCACCGTCGTGCCGTTGACCTCGCGCTACCACTCCGTGCGGAACGGTCTGCGCCTGCTGCTCGAAGAGGGACCGAGCGGCCGCACCAACATGTACGACGCCGTGTACGTCGCGACCAGCGAGCTCGGCGGCTTCGGCAACGCCATCAGCACGCCGCGCGACGATCCCGAAGAGGGCACCCGTGTCATGCTCTTCATGACCGACGGCCTGCCCACGCTGCCGGTCGCGCGCAAGCCCATGGAGAACGCGCGCCTGGCGGTCGAGGCGGCGCGGCAGGCGCACGCATTCGACATCCGCATCGACACCTTCGCGATCGGAAGCAGCGCGACCGCCGAGCCCGTGGTCACGGTCGAGATGGCCGCCGAGACCGACGGGGTGTTCACGCCGGTGGCGGAGCCGCGCGACCTGGTCGCGGTCTTCGAGCGGTTGCGGCTGACGCGGATCGAGGACGTGGCCGTTCGCAACGCGACGACCGGGATCGCCGCCGACCACGTGATCGTCGACGCCGACGGCGGCTTCTCGGCCGTGGTCGCGCTGGCCGACGGCGAGAACTGGCTCGAGGTGCGCGCGACCGACAGCGAAGGCCTCGAAGGACTGATGCGCGTGGCGGTGACGCGGGTGCCGCGCGCGGGCGTGCAGCGGCTGACGCCGCGGCTCGAGGCCCGGAGGCTGCGCCTGCTCGAGAGCCAGCTCGCCGAGTTGCGGCACCGCAGCGTCGAGATCGAGCTCGAGCGCGACGAGGGCCTGCGACGCGCCCTCGAGGTCGAGATCGCGAACGGCCGCGCGGAGCAGCGCCGCCGCGCGCGCTCCGTCGACGTCGCGATCGAGTCCGACTAGAAGCGTGACCCAGGATGGGTCACGCTCGCGCCAAGGCGGGCTTTGCCCGCCCCGCCTCGCCGATGGGGCGCCAAGACGTCTAGGAGTTGGCCCAAGACGCAGTCTTGGGTCGGGCTCCTAGCCCCGCGATCCCTGCATCTTCTCGAGCATGGCGGCCATCGCCTTGTGCGTGGCGTGGATGGCCTGGAGCGGGCGGATCATCACCCTGAACTCCGAGATCTTCCCCTCGGCGTTGCAGCTGATGATGTCGACCCCGTTCAGGTACTTGCCGTCGACCTGGCTCTCGAACTCGAGCATGGCGTGGTTGCCGGACAGGATCTCCTTGGTGTAGCGGAAGGTCGACTCACCCCCGCCTGCCTGCTTCCCGTCGCCGCCGAGCGTGTTGCCGGCCGCGCCCAGGTACATCTTGGTGATCTCCTTGCCCTTCTGCGGCGTGAACACGATCGGTGAGTAGAACACCACGTCGTCGGCCAGCAACTCGTCGAGGCCCCCGGGGAACTCGCCCTTCAGGTGCCGGTGCCAGTTCTCGATCACCTTCTCGATCATCTCCGCTCTCTCCATTCGGCCGCTCTCTCTGCCTCGACGGCAGGGCCGTGTCGCGGGAGCCTGCGCCCGCCGGGGCGCTGCGGTCAAGACGACTAGAAGCGGACGAGCGTAAGGTCGTCGGCGACGATGAGTTCGCCATCGTAGCCGCCCGCGCGCACGTCATCGGCGAAGCCCTGCTTCTGCTTCTCGTTCGTCGGCGCGGGAATCAGGTGCGTCAGGACGAGTGTCCGGACCCCCGCCTTCGTCGCGAGAGGACCGATCTCTGCCGTGTCCGCGTGGTACGCGGCGATGGTGGCGAGGTGTGGCATCCGCTCGATCGCCGGAGCGATCAGTGCGCGGCGGAATGCCTCGTGCACCAGCACGTCGGCGCCCTGTGCGAGCTTCTGGACCTCTTCACACGCAATGGTGTCGCCCGAGATCACGACCGCGCCGTCGGGCGTCTCGACGCGGTAGGCCACCGCCGGAACCACGGGCTCGTGGTGGACCGTACAGGCCAAGACGCGCACGTCCCCCTGGCGCCACACCTCGACCGGCCCGGCCGACGCCTCGAAGGCGGTCACCACCGGGTCGGGGCGATGCGGGTGGCCCGCGTGCTCGATCCGCACGTCGATGTCGTCCTGCCACGGGTCGAGCATGCGTTCGAGGAAACGCGTCGCCGGGCCCGAAGGCGCCACGATCGGGAGCGGCACGTGGCGGTCGTGCGTCTGCAGCCAGCGCGCGAAGATCACGTCGACGAGTCCGGTCAGGTGGTCGCTGTGGTGGTGCGTGATGAAGAGCGCGCTGAGCGCCTGCGGTTGGGTCCCGGCCTCGCAGAGTCGCAGCGCGGTCGCGCGGCCGGCGTCGAACTGGAGCGCCGTCTCGCCGTGGCGCACGAGTACGCCGGGCCCCGCGCGGCCGGGCGCCAGGTGGGGCACGCCGGTTCCGGTGATGACGACTTCGGTGCTCAAGACGACGGCAGCCTAGCAGATGCCGCGTGCTAGCCTCGCGTCCGATCCCGGAGGAGGAGTTCGCATGCGTGTCCTGTCCCGCGTCGTGCTGGGTGCTCTCGCGCTGACGCTGCTCGCGGCCGACGCCGAGCACGTGGCGCCGGCGCGCTTGGCGAACCTCGGCAACGGTCACCACGAGATCACGACTTCGTCGAAGCAGGCGCAGGCGTGGTTCGACCAGGGCCTGGCGCTCACCTTCGGCTTCAATCACGACGCCGCCATCCGCTCGTTCGAGCAGGGCGCGCGCGTCGATCCTGCCTGCGCCATGTGCTGGTGGGGCGTGGGGTTGGCGTACGGTCCCAACATCAACGCGCCCATGGGTCCCGAGGCCGCACGCGCCGCGTGGGACGCGCTGCAGCAGGCGCAGGCGCAGGCGCCGAAGGTGTCGAAGCGCGAGCGCGCGTACATCGCGGCGCTGGCGAAGCGCTACGCGGCCGACGCGCCCGAGGACCGCAAGTCCCTCGACGTGGCCTACGCCGAGGCCATGCGCGACCTGCACCGCGCGGACCCGTCGGACCTGGACGCGGCGGTGCTCTACGCCGAGGCGCTCATGGACCTGTACCCGTGGGACTACTGGACCGACGACGCCGAGCCGCGCGAGCACACGGGCGAGATCCTGAAGCGTCTCGAGTTCGTGCTCGAGCGCGATCCCAGGCACCTCGGCGCGAACCACTACTACATCCACGCGGTCGAGGAGTTCTACCCGAAGCGCGCCGAGGCCGCCGCCGATCGCCTCGGCGACCTGGCGCCCGACGCCGGCCACCTGGTGCACATGCCGTCGCACATCTTCTGGCGCCTCGGGCGCTACGACGACGCGCTGCAGATCAACGTCCGCGCGGCCGCGGCGGACGAGGCGTTCTTCGCGTCGTGCCGCGCGGGAGCGTTCTACCGGGCCGCCTACTACCCGCACAACATCCACTTCCTGTGGGCGGCCGCCTCGACCGACGGCCAGAGCGAGGTCGCGCTCGCCGCGGCGCGCAAGCTCGAGGCGCGCACCCGGCGCAAGCTCGGGGAGTTCCCCTTCGTCGAGGAGTTCATGGCGACGCCCCTGCAGACGCTGGTGCGCTTCGGCCGCTGGGACGCGGTGCTCGGCGAGCCCGCGCCCGACACGGAGCGTCGCTACCTGACGGGCATCCGCCACTACGCGCGCGGCGTCGCGTTCACCCGCAAGGGCGACCTCGCCGCCGCGGCCGCCGAGCTGAAGGCCGTCCGCTCGGTGCGTGCCGAGCCCGCGATGCAGGAGTTCATCCTGGCCGGCGGCATCGCCCCGGCCTCGCAGCTGCTCGGGATCGCCGAGGCCGACCTCGATGGCGAGCTGGCCATGGCGCGTGGGCAGGACGAAGCCGGGATCGCCGCACTCACGCGCGCCGTCGAGCTACAGGACGGGCTCCTCTACATGGAGCCGCCGCCCTGGTACCTGCCGCAGCGGCAGGCGCTCGGTGCCGCGCTGCTCGACAACGGTCAGGCCGGGAGGGCCGAGAAGATCTACCGCTCAGACTTGGAGCAGTATCCGCGAAACGGCTGGTCGCTCCTGGGGTTGTCGAAGAGTCTGCGCGCCCAGGGCCGGGACGACGAGGCGGCGATCGTCGAGCAGGGCTTCGAGAACGCCTGGGCGCGGGCCGACGTGAAGCTCGAAACCTCGCGCTTCTAGGGCCGGCCGGCGGCGGGCGGGGGAGGCGGGCGCCCGGCAGATAGGGGAATTCCCTGGCTTGTCGGACCAGTCCATCCAGCGTAGACTGCCGCCTGGAACTGTCCCCGTCCCAGAAACGCAAGGAATCCGAGTGGTCCTACGGCTCATCCTGCTCCTGTCGGTTCTCTACCTGCCGAACGCCGCGTTCGGGGCGGCGATCTCCGTCTCGGACGAGTGGGGGACCGAGTGGACGCTCGCGGTCTCGCAGATCGCCCCAGGGAAGCTCCAGACCAGCCTGACCGCGAACACGGAGGCGTACTCCGGAACCCGGACCCACCTCGTGGCCGGTGCGTTCAAGGTCTCGACCCAGATCGAGAACCTGGAGCTGATCTACACCACGGCCGGCGACCCGCTGAGCGACTGGAACACCCGGGGGGGGCCGCTCGCGAACGGCTGCAAGGGCAAGAACGGTTCCTTCGGTTGCAGCTACGCCAACTGGTCCGACGAGAACTCACCCGCCTACGGGTCCGCGCTGGCGGATCGCGACCTGCACGAGTGGGTCTGGACCTTCGATGACGAGGGCACGCTCTTCACCGGCTGGCTCGGCGACGATCCGATCGCAGAAGGTCACATCGGCGGCCAGTACTGGCACATCACGTTCAACTCTCCCGCGACGCTCGTCGCGACCAACGGCCACATCGTCTCGCTCCAGACGCCGCCCATCCCGGAGCCCAGTTCGGTCATCCTCTTCGGCGTCGGCGCCCTGCTCATCATGGCCGCGCTGCGCCACGAAGCGCTCATCTAGCGCCCAGCGCTGGGCTCGCTCCACCGCTCCGACAGGTACTCCGCGTACCCGTGGCAGAGGGCGGGGAAGTCGATGAGGAGGGGGCGGCCGTCCAGGTGCGCCACGATTCCGTCGGCGAAGCAGTGCCAGCCGGACGCGGCACCGGCCCAGTGCGTGCCCGGGCCGCCGGGCTGGTAGCGCGAGGTCTCGGCGTCGACTCCGCCCTCGGCGCCGATGTGCGGCGGGACCGCGAGGTCGGACTTCAGGCGGTCGGTCAGCGTGAGGCGTGTCTTCCCGTTGCCGTCGGGCTCGATCTCGAAGCGCGTGTAGCTGTTGTCCGAGGTGTTGAACTGGATGCAGCGCATCGGCTCGAGGTCACCGATCCAGCCGTCCCAGCCGCGCTCGAACGAGTAGCGTCCACCCGTTCGGAGATCGATCTCGGTCACCATGAACCACTGGTCGAGGTCGGCCTTGGTGGTGAGCGCCTGCCAGGCCCGCCCGAGCGGGGCGTTGAGGGTGCGGTGGAACACGATCGTGTGGCGGTCGCTGAAGGTGCCGCCGTTCTCGGGCGCGGGCATGCAGGATCCTCCGGCGCGGGGAGAGCCTCCAGTGTACCCCGGCGCGCACTCCGTCGAGCCGCTTGCTCTGCGGCACAATGATGTCGGGCCACATGATCGTGGCACTCCTCGTCGCGCTCACCGGCTTTCTCGTGCCGATGCCGCTGATGGCGCTCGACCTGCTGATCGGACTGCTGCAGGCCTACATCTTCGCGATCCTCGCCACCGTCTACGTCGGTGCGGCGATTCGCGCGGGCGAGAGCTGACGACTGCGCGAAAGCTCAGCGGTCTCGACCGCCCCCGGACCGAAGCGTTCGAAGCTGCGCATGGCCCAGGGCGCGGAGCCCGCCCCGCAGGTCGCGGCACCGGGCATGATGTGCCGAAGGAGCAAACCATCCATGACAGCGACTCCGAATCCGCCCGGGATCCCGAAGCCGGCGCACTCGAAGCAGCGCCATGAACCTCTTCCGTGGCAGCGGCCGAAGCCCCCGAGCGAGGACGCCGAGGCGCCTGCGAAGGTGCGGGCCATCTTGCAGAGCGAGAGCTACCGCCGTGCCGACGAAGACGTCGACTTCCTGAACGCCGGGGAGACCCGGGGGGTCCGGCTCCAGATCGACTACCTGAAGCCGCAGGTCCTGCTCGATCGACACGCGGTCGAGCACACGATCGTCGTCTTCGGCGGCACCCGCATCATCGAGCCCGCAGCGGCCGCACACGAGGTCGAGCGTCTGCGCCAGACGATTCGCGAGCGACCCGGAGAGGAGGACCTCGGAGCGCGGCTCGCCCGGGCCGAGCGGATCCTGGCGAAGAGCCGCTACTACGATGTCGCGCGGGAGTTCGGGCGTCTGGTGGGCGAGTCCGGGGACGGACCGGAGGATTGCCGCCTCGTCGTCATGACCGGCGGCGGGCCCGGCGTGATGGAGGCGGCCAACCGCGGCGCGCACGACGCCGGAGCCAAGACCATCGGCCTCAACATCGACCTGCCGCACGAGCAGTACCCGAATCCGTACGTCACGCCCGACCTCTGCTTCCGGTTCCACTACTTCGCCCTGCGCAAGCTGCACTTCCTCCTGCGCGCCAAGGCGCTCGTTGCCTTCCCGGGCGGTCTCGGGACCCTCGACGAATTGTTCGAGACCCTGACCCTGATCCAGACGCGCAAGATCGAGCCGATCCCGGTGGTACTGGTCGGACGGGAGTACTGGCTCCGCGCCTTCGACGTCGACTACCTGCTCGACGAGGGCGTGATCGACGCGGAAGACGTCGACCTGTTCTGGTTCGCCGAAGATGCCGACGAGGTCTGGCAAGGCATACAGTCCTGGTACGCGTCCAACGGACGTCCACTGCTCGCTCCCCGGGGATGAAGATCCAGCACGCGAGGTCGCCCGCAGGCGAGGGGACGGCTGGGCCTATCCGGCGACCGCGGTGACCCGGGCCTCCAGCTCGACGGCCAGGTCGAGCGAGTTCGAGACGAGGCAGGTCTTCTCCGCCTTCTCGAGCATGCGCCTGCCCGCGTCGACGTTGCCGTCCGCCGGAAGCGACAGCTCGGCTTCGATGCGCATCCCGACGAAGCGCGTCACCCGCTCGACGCGGTCGAGCGTTCCCTCCGCGCGGCACTGAAGACCCGACCACTCGAGCTTCGAGGCGCGGGCGATGGCGCGGAAGGTGAGCACGAAGCAGTCGGCGACGGCCGCGATCAGCAGTGATTCCGGCGACCACTGGTCTCCCGGTCCGTCGAACTCGGCCGGAGGCGCGGTGGCGAGGGCCGGCAGGCCGTCCGCGCGCAGTTCCACGCTGCCGGAGGTCGTGGCACTGGCTTCGATGGTGTAGTGGTGGGGGTAGGGCTTCATCGCTGCTCTCCTCGTCGTCGGGTCTCGGTATCCGCGTTGGTATCCGCGCTGGTAGCCGGAGTGGCGTCGTCCGACGCCCCCAGGCGAACCGTAACCCGGCGCGTCGCTCCGCCGGTCGGCAGGTCCACCAGGTTGCCCTCGATCCGGGAGTCGTCGACCCGGATCTCGATCGCGTCTCCGCCCGCGCCGCGCGTGTTGTCTACCGCGATCTCGAGGACGCCGCCCTCGCTGCGAACCGTCGCCTCGAATCCGCTCCAGCCGCGCGGAATGCGGGGGTCGATCCGGAGCCGCTCGCCGGCGCGCTGGAGTCCGAGGATCGCTTCCACCCCGAGACGCCACGACCACGCGGCCGCACCGGTGTAACCGCTCCAGCCGCCGCGCCCGGTGTGCGGAGCGACGCTCGCGATGTCGGCCGCGATGGCGTACGGCTCGAGCCGGTACCGGCCCACCGCCTCAGGCGTCCGGGTGTGTTCGATCGGGTTGACCATGCGAAACACGCGCAGCGCCCGGTCGCCGTCCCCGACCTCGGCAAAGGCCCAGCCGAGCCAGGCGGCCGCGTGGCTGTACTGCCCCCCGTTCTCTCGAATGCCCGGTGGGTAGGCCTTGATGTAGCCGGGATCGCGCGGGGTCAGGTCGAAGGGAGGCCACAGCAGCCGAACGATCTGCTCGTCGTCGCGCACCAGCGCCGACTCGGCCGAGCGCAGCGCGCGCTCCGCCTGCTCGCGCGGTGCGCCGCCGGACAGCACGGCCCACGACTGAGCGACCGAGTCGATCCGACATTCCTCCGACGTCGAGGAGCCCCAGGGGTTTCCGTCGTCGTCGAACGCGCGGCAATACCAATCGCCGTCCCAGCCCTTCTCCTGCACGGCAGCGAAGATCTCTCTCGCGCGCCCGCGCCAACTCTCGGCGGCGTCGGTGTTCCCGCGGCGATCGCAGAGCCCGGCGAAGCGTTGGGCGGCGGCTCCCGCGAACCAGCCCAGCCAGACGCTCTCACCGCGGCCTCCGGCCCCGACGCGGTTCATGCCGTCGTTCCAGTCCCCGTCGCCGATCAGCGGCAGGCCGTGCGGACCGCGCGTGAGACCGCGCTCGAGCGCGCGGCGGCAGTGCTCGAAGAGCGAGGCGCGCGCGCCGCCGTGTTGGAAGAGGTCGTAGCGCTCGTGCTCGTCCGCACCGAGCGGCGGCGCGGAGAGGAAGGGGACGTCGGCGTCGAGCACCGCCAGGTCCCCCGTCGCCTCCACGTAGTGGGCGGTCGCGTAGGGGAGCCAGAGCAAGTCGTCCGAGCAGCGCGTCCGGACGCCGCGACCGAGCGGCGGATGCCACCAGTGGAGCACGTCGCCCTCTTCGAACTGGTGGCTCGCGCACTCGAGGATGTGCGCTCTGGTTCTCGCCGGGTCGCAGTGCACGAGTGCGAGCACGTCCTGGAGCTGGTCGCGGAATCCGAATGCGCCACTCGACTGGTAGAAGCCCGTGCGTGCGAGGATCCGGAACGCGAGCGCCTGGTACAGGGCCCAGCGGTTGATCAGCAGGTCCATCGCGGGCTCGGGGGTCCGGACGCTGACGGCGGACAGCAGCGAGTCCCAGTGCGCCGTCAGCCGCTGCGAGGCCTCGGCGACCCGGGCCGGCTCTCGCCACCGGCGCGCGAGCTTCGTGGCGTGGTCGGCGTCCCGCCCCGCCCCCAGGACGAAGTGAGCGCGGACCTCCTCGCCGGGCGCGAGGTCCAGGTGGACTTGCAGGGCCGCGCAGGGATCCAGCCCGGCACGGACGGTGCCGGCGAGACCCACCCGGCGTAGCGCCGCGGG
>JAFDDB010000054.1 GCA_019311115.1 Deltaproteobacteria bacterium | reverse complement strand
ACGCCTCCGCGCAGGCGCGCGAGCCGGTCGCGCTCGGCCTCGAGCGCCAGCACGCGCTGCTGCAGGTCAACCGAGAACCGGGAGGGCGCCCGCGCCGACACCAGGGCCTCGGCGACCTCGGCGAGCGCGGCCGAGACGCCTGCGGCCAGCTGCTTCAGCGCTGCGGCGTAGCCGGGATCGTCTTCGTCGAGAGCGCGCGCCGATGCGCTGGCGCCGGCCAGCACGCGGGCGCGCGACGCGATGGTCTCGAGCAGCATCGCGACGCGCCCGAGCGCGTCCATGTCCGCCGCGGACACGGCGAGCTCGGTGCGCGCCGCATCGAGCAGCGGGAGCTGACCGGCCAGTGCACCGGGCTCGGACGCATCGCCTGTGCCGGGTGCGCCGGGCCCGCCCAGGACACGCTCGAGTGCTTCGCCGAGCCGGCGTGCGCGACGGGCCAGACTCTCGCGCAGGCGCGGCTCCGCCCGCTCGCGCCAGAACAGCGCATCGACCACCATCACCAGCACCACGCCGATCGCCACCATCGACGCTCGCTCGAAGGCCACGGTCTCGACCGGTGTGGACCCCGCCATGGAGTCGGCGACCACGATCGCGGTCGTGAACGCCCACACGAACCAGGCGTACTGGAAGCGCGTTCCCGAGTTGCCGTACGCGGCGAGCACCTGGACGACGAAGAGCCCGGCCATCAGCAGCGGCGGATCCTGGGCGAAGAGCCCGAAGAGCGCAATGGCCGTGAACGCGGCCGCCACCGAGGCGACAGCGCGCAGCAGGCCCTTCTGGAGCGACGCGCCCGTGGTCGGCTGAAGCAGCATCAGCACCGTGATCAGGATCCAGGTGGAGTGGTTCTCGATCAGCCCCGGCGCGTTGGCCAGCCAGATCGCCGCCGACACGGCCAGTCCTGCGCGGATCGAGTAGCGGGCCGCGGGCGGCACCGCCGGCAGCCTCGGGAGCCACGGAAGCGGACGGACGGCTTCGACCACTGCGCAGCGCGGCGGGTCAGCGCCCGCCGGCCTCCTCGCTGGCATCGATCCGGATCGCCGCCCTCATGCCCATGCGCAGGGGATGCGCAGAGTCGGAGTCGACGAGCGAGATGCGCACCGGAAATCGCTGCGCCATTCGCACCCAGTCCACGGTCGGGCTGACCGTCGGCACTCCACTCGGCCCGCGCTGCCCTTCGTTCCCCTGCTGCTCCACGCCCCAGCCGATTCCCTGGACGCGCCCCTCGAAGCGCACGTCGGGATACGCCGGCAGGTAGACGCGGACCGCCTGACCCGGCCGGATGTGCTCGAGCTGCGTCTCCTTCAAGTAGGCCACCACGCGCCACGAGCCCGCGTCCACCAGCGAGAGCATGGGACTTCCCACTTGCGCGTAGCTGCCGGGACTGAG
Source organism: Deltaproteobacteria bacterium (assembly GCA_019311115.1). GTDB lineage: Bacteria > Myxococcota_A > UBA9160 > SZUA-336 > SZUA-336 > JAFDDB01. The sequence goes on along the minus strand of JAFDDB010000054.1, from coordinate 22,409 downwards.
CGTCAGGTCCGTCACGTAGCCGTCGACCGGAGCGACGACATGCGTGTAGCCGAGCTGCAGCTCCGCGTCCTCGAGCTGGGCCATGGCGGTTCGGACGTCCGCGTTGTCGAGGCCGGACGCGCCGAGCTCGTGCCGGGCCCGGGTCAGCTGGGCCAGGGCGTCCGCCAGGCCGGAGCGTGCGTCGTCGAGCCTCGCCTGCGCCCGGTCCCGGTCCTGGAAGGGGACGGCACCGGTCTTGGCGAGCGGCTCGATGCGTTTCCACTGCACTTCGGCCAGCCGCAGCCGCGCGCGCGCCTCCTGGACCCGTGCCTCGGCACTGGTCACCTGGGCCGCCAGTGCGCTCACGTTCTGGCCGGTCTTCTCCAGCTCGGCCTGCGCCTTGTCGACGGCGATCTGGAAGGGACGCGGGTCGATCTGGAAGAGCGGCGCGCCCGCGCGCACGGACTGGTTGTCCTGCACCGGCAGGCTCACGATCGGACCCGCGACCTGCGCGACGATGCCCACCACGTCGGCGTCGACGTAGGCGTCGTCCGAGCTCGGATAGCGATCGGCGTGCCGGAAGTACAGCGCGGCGAGGATCACCGCGGCTCCGATCGACACCGCGACCGCGGCCGTTCGCTGTGTGCGGCTCACGCTCCCTCCCTAGAAGCCACTGAAGAAGATCCACCAGTTGAGCAGGCCCAGCGTCACGCCGAGGCTGCAGAAGAGCAGGCCGGACTGCGCGAGCGTCCTCTGACCGGGCCGGCGGCCGAGCCACCAGACCGCGGCGTAGGCGGCCACCAGGCCGACAACCGACGACACCAGCCACGCCGGAAAGTAGACGCCGCCCAGGTCGAGCGTAGGCGCGCAGCCCCCGAAGGCCGGCGTCGCGACGATGAGCAGCGCGCGCGCAACTCGTCGCGGACTGCCGCATCGCGCGGGTCGGAACCCGTAGCGTGATGTTCGGATCTGAGGGTAGTTGGCAGACATCGATGAGTGTTTTCGCGTACGGTTCGTGGCTGGAAGATACCAGCCGCGAGCGCCTGCCGTGTGTCGCAAGCCGAACAGCCAGAGGACGTACGTGCCGGCCCAGCGGGCGCTGCGGGTCTGCGTCGCGTGCAGCGTGGTCGGCCTCTGGAGCCCCGCCTCCGCAGAGCAGCTCGAGCTCTCGGCTGCGGTGCGCCAGACGCTCGACGCCAACCTGGACCTGGCAGCCCAACGCCGAACGCTCGCCGCCAGCCGCGAGCAGGTCGAGCTTGCGCGTGCGAGCCTGCTGCCGCAGCTGACCGTGGCCGCGCGCGCACAGCGGCTCGACGACGACCGATCCGATGCCGAACGCGGAGAGACGACCCAGGACTCCATCACCTTTGCCGGCAAGGTCACGCAGCTGCTGTACGACGAGAGCACGCGAGCCGAGGTCACGATCCAGAAGCGGCTGTACGGCGAGCAGGGAGAACAGTTCGAGTCGTTCCGCCTCGAGGTGATCCAGGACGCGGCGAGCGCGTTCCTGGAGCTGGCGCGCGCCGAGGCCGAGCTCGGCATCCAGCAGAACAACCGCGACCTGACGGCGCGCAACCTGGAAACCTCGCGCGCGCGGATCGCCGCCGGATGGTCGAGCGATCGAGAGGTGCTCCGCTGGGAGAGTCAGCTGGCCACGAACGACACCTCGGTCGTCGATGCGCGCACCCGCGCGCTGCTGAATCGGTTCGAGCTCAACCGCGTACGCAACCGGATCGCCGAGGCTCCGATCCAGCCGCGCCCCGTCGCGCTCGAACGCTACGGGTTCGTGTACGCGCGTCCCGGCATCATCGACGCGATCGCCGAACCGGCGGGCGATCGCCGGCTTCGCGACCTGCTCGTACAGCTGGGGATGGAGCGCTCGCCCGTACTGGCGGCGGTCGACTTCGCGCTCGCAGCCGAGGAGCGGAAGCTCATGGCCAACCAGCGGAGCCTGTGGGCTCCCTCGTTCGGCCTCGACGCCCAGGTCAACCACGTGGCGTCCGAGGGGAGTGGAGGAGCCGAGGACTTCGACAAGACCGAGTGGACGCTCGGCGCGAACGTCGCCTTCCCGCTCTGGCAGGGAGGTGCCAAGTTCGCCGAGCTCCGCCAGACGCGCGAGACGCTCTCGGGCCTGCGCATCGAGCGGCGGTCCGCGGCCCAGACCGTCGACCAGGAGATTCGCGCCGGATTCGCTCGGGCCAGCGGCTCCCATGCCGCGCTGCTGCTGGCCCGCAAGCAGGAGGCGGCGGCCGGGCGGAACTACGCGCTCGCCAACGACTCGTACGTGCTGGGTGTGGCATCCGTCCTGTCGCTGCTCGACGCGCAGTCCCAGTTGCTGCTGGCCCTGAACTCGGTGGTCGATGCGCAGTACGACTTCTTCCAGGATCTCGTCGCCGCCGAGCGCGCAATCGCCCTCTACCCGTTCCTCGAGCCCGCAACGGAGATTCGGGACCTCGAGGACCGCATCGAACGTGCGCTCCTGGGCCCGTAGCCCTGATACGATCGGCGGGCCTTGTACCTGACCCTGGCCACGCTCGCGATCTTCGCCTTCGCGTACAGCACGACGGTCGGCCGCCTGGAACGGACGCCCGTCAACGGCGCGGTCGTCTTCGTGGCCTTCGGCCTGCTCGCGGGCCCGCTGGGCCTGGGCCTGCTGGACCTGGACGTCTCGGGCGAGGGCGTGCGAACGATTGCCGAGCTGACCTTGGCGCTGGTGCTCTTTACCGACGCTTCGAGCGCGGACCTCGCCGTCCTGCGCCAGACGGTCCGTCTTCCGCAGCGACTGCTGCTGCTCGGCCTGCCGCTCACGATCGGTCTCGGGTTCGTCGCCGGAACGTGGCTGTTTCCCGGGCTGGGGATGCTCGAGGTCGCAGTGCTCGCCACCATGCTGGCTCCGACGGACGCGGCACTCGGCAAGGCGGTCGTGACGAACCCGAAGGTCCCCGCGAAGATCCGCGAGGCGCTCAACGTGGAGAGCGGCCTCAACGACGGGATCTGCGTGCCCATCCTGTTCACGTTCCTCGCTCTGGCCTCGCAAGCCGCCGAGCAGAGCACGGGGGCGCTGGCGCTGCGACTGGTGGCCGAAGAGATCGGCATCGGCCTCGTGGTGGGAGTGGGACTCTCCGTGGCCGCCGCGGCGACGCTACGCGCGACCGCGCGACGCGGCTGGCTCGTGGACGTGTGGCTCGGGATCCCGGTCGTAGCCCTCGCCTTCGCCTGCTTCGGGCTGGCCCAGTTCGCCGGCGGCAGCGGGTTCATCGCGTGCTTCGCGGGCGGCCTCACGTTCGGGGCGATGGTCCGGAAGCACAAGCAGGCGCTGCTCGAGGGCGCCGAGGGGACCGGCGAGGCCTTCGCACTCGTGACCTGGGTCGTCTTCGGTGCGGTCGTCGTCTCACAGCCGCCGGGCGCGTTCGACTGGCGCGTCCTGGTCTACGCGATCCTCAGCCTGACCGTGGTGCGAATGCTGCCGGTCTTCGTGACGGTGCTCGGCCTGGGACTCCGTACCGACGCCAAGCTCTTCCTGGGCTGGTTCGGTCCCCGCGGGCTCGCGAGCATCGTCTTCCTGGTGATCGTGTTCCACGAGAAGCTGCCGGGACACGAGACCCTGGCCGCGACGACCGTCGCCACAGTCGTGCTCAGCATCGTCGCACACGGCCTCACCGCGAACCCGCTAGCCGCCGCGTTCGCGGCGCGAACTTCTCGCTGACCCCTACGGGGCGCTGCTCTTCCACTTCCGCGCCATCGACACGAAGCCCTCCTGGCCGGGTGCGGTCTCGAACCGGAGGCTGTCTTCGGGAAGCTGGATCCAGGACTGCGCACTGCGCGTCCAGATGTGACCGGCCGGGACGAGCCAGGACGTGTCGTCGAAGGTGCCGCCATCGACCGATGCGAGATTCTCGAGACTCCCGGGGCCGCCGAGATTGGTCTTGCAGCGGGCGCAGCAGAAGCTGCCCTTCTCCCGACCGTCCGGGAGGACCACATCCCAGCGCTCGGGAGTGCCGCGCGTGTACTCGAAGGCCGCCGCCGGCACGACCACGGACAGGTAGAACGCGGAGCCCGTCTCGGTCTGGCAGTCGGTGCAGTGACACGCGTAGACCGTGACGGGATCGTCGCGGAGCACGTACCGGATCTCGCCGCAGACGCAGCCGCCTGCCTGTGGGAACGATCTCATGGGGCCGAGTCTCCCACGACGCCCCGGTCGCGTCCGGCCCGGGCGAGGAGACAGTCAAATAGACAACAACGTTGTTGTCTTATTCGTGAGAGTCGCGTAGGATCGGCCTCATGGGTGAGGCTCTCCCAGCACGAGCACGGCGGCCGCGGGATCCTGCGGCGACGCGGAGCGCCATCCTGGAGGCCGCCCGGGAGCTGGCCGCCGAGCGCGGGCCCGAGAGCCTCACGATGTCGGACGTCGCGCACCGCGCCGGCGTCAACCGGGTGACCCTCTACCAGCACTTCCGCACCCGCCAGGACCTGCTCGGAGCCGTGATCTCGCGCGTCTCGGACGAGGTCACGAAGCTGCTCACCACCGCGGCCCCGCCCGGCAAGCGCATCGACTTCATGCTCGAGTACATGCTCGACAACCCCGAGGTCGGGCGGCTCTGGCTCTACGGGATCCTGTCCGAGGTTCCCGTCGCGAACCGGGACGGCTGGGAGCGCTACCTGGCCGGGATCGAGCGCTTCGCAGCGAGCGACACGACGGTCGACGGGATCGACGGCGAGATGCTGGCGCACGTACTGCAATGCGCCGTGCTGCTCTGGTCGGTGCGCGCGCAGTCCCGCATTCAGGACCCTGACGAGTGCCGCAAGGAGACGCGGCGCTTCGGACGCGAGCTCAACCGTCTGCTTCGCCACGGCGCGCTGCGCCCCGGCGATGATGAAAAGGGAGAAGAAAGATGAAGTTCGGAATCTTCTACGAGCACCAGCTGCCGAGGCCCTGGACCGAAGGTGCGGAGCACCGGCTCTACATGGAGGCGCTCGACCAGATCGAGCTCGCCGACAAGCTCGGCATCGACTTCGCCTGGGAGGTGGAGCACCACTTCTTGGAGGAGTACTCGCACTCGGCGGCGCCCGAGGTGTTCCTGGCCGCCGCGTCCCAGCGCACCAAGAACATCCGCCTCGGGCACGGCATCGTGCTGATGCCCACCAACTACAACCACCCGGCCCGGGTCGCCGAGCGCATCGCCACGCTCGACCTCGTGTCGAGCGGCCGCTGCGAGTTCGGCACGGGCGAGTCCGCTTCGCGCGCCGAGCTCGAGGGCTTCGCCATCGACCCCGCCACGAGGCGTGCGCAGTGGCGGGAGACCATCGAGCAGACCGCCAACCTGCTGGCCATGGACCCGTACCCGGGCTTCGAGGGCGAATTCTTCTCGATGCCCTGCCGCAACCTGGTCCCCAAGCCCGTACAGCGCCCCCACCCGCCCATGTGGGTCGCCTGCTCGAACCGCGACACGATCCACCTGGCCGCGCAGCTCGGACTGGGCGCGCTCACCTTCGCCTTCGTCGACATGGGAGAGGCGAAGAAGTGGGTGGACGACTACTACGAGACGATCAAGACCGAGTGCGTGCCGATCGGACACGCGATCAACCCCAACATCGCCATGGTGACGAGCTTCTCGGTGCACCGTGACGCCGACGAAGCGCGGCGGCGCGGGCTCGACGGCTTCCGCTTCTTCCAGTTCGGGCTCGGCCACCACTACGCCTTTGGCAACCACGTGCCGGGACGCACCGACATCTGGAAGCAGTTCGAGGCCATGCGCGACTCGCTGCCCGACGGCGGCATGGGCGAGGGCGGCATCGGCACGCCCGAGCAGCAGCGCGAGCACCTGCAGCAGTTCGCCGACGCCGGCGTCGACCAGGTGGTCTTCATCCAGCAGGGCGGAAAGAACAAGCACGAGCACATCTGCGAGTCGCTGGAGCTGTTCGCCGCGGAGGTGATGCCGACGTTCAAGGAGAATGAGGCGGAGCGCGAGCGCAAGAAGATGGAAGAGCTCGCCCCGTACCTCGAAGAGGCCATGAAGCGCAAGCAGGGCATGCGGGAGCTCGCCGACTCCGAGATCCCCCCGATCGTGCCCTACGGCTACGCCATTGCCGAGACGAGCGGTGACACGGCCCTCGACGAGGCTACGCGCCTCCGACGGGAGCGCATGCGCAAGATGGGCGAGGCGGTACGCAAGTCACAGAGCTGAATCAACCACGACCCTGCCATCAGACGACACAGGAGAACCTGAAATGGCACAACTCGTGTATTCCGAAACCGAGATCATGAGCGACCACGACTACGCGCGGTCGCACGAGGCGATGGGTCACCACCTGCACGGCGGCTTCGACGCGGAGGGCAACTACATCTCGCCGCGGACGCTGGTGCGGAACCCGGCCGTCGAGGCCTGGACCGAGGCTCTTCGCGAGCGCGGAGGCGACATCCTGCACGTGGACCCGGAGCTGATGGAGCCCGCCGAGCGCTACCCGACCGAACCCCAGATGAAGCTGCTGCTGCAAGAGGGCGTCGACCAGGTGTTCTGGAACTCGCTCACCACCACGGGACTGCTCGAGGCCCGCGGCCGCTTCATCGTGGACCGCGAGTTCCCCGACCTGCAGAAGATCATCGTCGAGGACATCTCCGAGCTGGCGATCGGGCACCTCTCGAAGGGCATGCTGAACGCGCACGGTCTCGACGAGGGCGGAGAGCCCGAGAAGGGAATCGGCGCCCACGACGTGATGTGGTTCGTCGTACGCGACCTGGCGTTCGACGTGCGCGACTACCCGATCCCGCAGCTTCCCGAGTTCCTCGGGCGCCCCGATGCCAGGCAACAGCTGGCGCCCGAGATCCCGCCGGCGTGCGAGCAGATGATCCTGTTCATGATGAACCTGCTGCTGATCGAGTACGGAGCCGAGAGCCTGTTCAGCTTCGACCAGCGCCTGCTGCTCGATGCGGACCTGTTCAAGGATCGACGCGACCAGGCGAACGAGGCGGCCGAGATGGTGGAGCGCATCCGCCAGGACGAGGTCGTCCACGTAACCTCGCTCCGCGTCGACCTGGGTGAGTTGCGCGCGGTCACCTTCAAGACGGTCGACGGCGGCACCGTCCCCGGCGCCGAGATCATCGACCGCCTGTGGGCCTCGATCGTGCACTTCGTGCGCGTCGAGTCGCCGAAGCAGCAACGCGAGCAGCAGACCCGCACGATCGAGCGGACGATTCTCGAGCACCCGAAGGGCGGCGAGTCCGTGCTCGCGAGGTTCAGGGCGCTCGAAGTCTGAGGCAGTCCCGCAGGGCCGGGTGACAGCCTGCTTGATGTATCCTGCGTGGCCATGAGCTGGAAGCCCGAGATCGACGAGCTCCGCCGCCGCGAGCAGATGGCGTACGAGATGGGCGGGCCGGAAAAGGTCGCCCGGCAGCACGAGTTCGGAAAGCTCACGGTGCGGGAGCGGGTCGACGCGATCGCCGACCCGGGGAGCTTTCACGAGATCGGGACGATTGCGGGCGTGGGCCGCTACGACGACGAGGGCCGGCTGGAGAGCTTCACGCCCTCGAACTTCGTGCTCGGCACGGCTTCGATCGACGGGCGCCCGGTCGTGCTCTCGGGCGACGACTTCACCGTGCGGGGCGGGTCGGCGGACGCGTCGATCGCAGGCAAGCGGGGGCGCGCCGAAGGGCTCGCGCACGACCTGCGCCTCCCGCACGTGAGGCTGGTGGACGGCATGGGCGGCGGCGGGTCGGTGAAGACGATCGAACGGGCGGCGCGCACCTACATCCCGGAGCTGCGCGGCTGGGACACCGTGGTCGAGCACCTCTCGATCGCACCGTCGGTGTCGCTCGCGCTCGGGTCGGTCGCGGGCATCGGCGCCGCCCGCGTGGCGACCAGCCACTACTCCGTGATCGTGCGCGACACCGCGCAGATGATGATCGCCGGCCCGGCGTTGGTCGACTGGGCGCGGCTTGGCGACGTGTCGAAAGAGGAGCTGGGGTCGAGCCGCATCCACACCCGCAACGGTGCGATCGACGACGAGGCCGAGAGCGAGACCGACGCCTTCGAGCGGGCGCGGCGCTTCCTGTCCTACCTGCCGACCAGCGTCGACGACCTGCCGCCGCGCGTCGATGCTACCGACGATCCCGAGCGGCGCGATGAGATGCTGCTCGAGATCGTGCCGCGCGAGCCGCGCAAGGTCTACAAGATGCGGCGCATCATCGACGCCGTCGTGGATCGCGGCACGTTCTTCGAGATCGGCGAACGCTGGGGGCGCTCGATCGCCAGCGGCTTGGCGCGCCTCGATGGCATACCGATCGCCGTGTTCGCGGAGGATCCCTACTACAACGGCGGTGGCTGGACGGCCGACAGCTGCCGCAAGCTCACACGCCTGATCGACCTGGCCTCCACCTTCCACCTGCCGCTGCTGCACCTGGAGGACTGCCCGGGATTCTGGATCGGCAAGGCCGCGGAGGAGCAGGCCACGATCCGCTTCGGGTCGCAGGTGCTGGCAGCGCTCGGCCAGTCCAGCGTGCCGTTCGGCTGCGTGATCATCCGCAAGGCCTTCGGTGTGGCGGGTGGTGCGAATCACAAGCCGGGAAGTCACCACTTCCGATGCGCGTGGCCGTCCGGCGACTGGGGGTCGCTCCCGATCGAGGGCGGGATCGAGGTCGCCTACAAGGCCGAACTGGCGGCCGCCGAGAACCCCGACGCGCACCTGGCCGAGATCCGCGATCGCCTCAACCGCGTGCGCTCGCCGCTTCGCTCGGCCGAGCACTTCGAGATCGAGGAGATCATCGACCCGCGCGACACGCGCCCCAACCTGTGCCGCTGGGCGAACCTGGCCCGGGCCGCCTTGCGTCCGGGTTCGACGGGCTTCGGCTACCGCCCCTAGGAGGTCCGTTTGAGCAATCCGTGGCGGAAATGCAGCGCCTGCAAGCAGTCCATCGCACTGGGCGCCGACCACTACGTGTGCAGCGTCTCGACGTGCAACCGGAAGCGCACGGGGATGGTCTTCTGCTCGGTGTCGTGCTGGGAAGTCCACCTGCCCGTGGCGAACCACCGAGAGGCCTGGGCGATCGACGCGACGGCGCCGGCCACGCTCGAGGAGCCCGACAAGCCGGCGGCCCCCAAGCGAGAGCCCCGCAGGCACATCGTGCGCGACTCGACACCGGCTCGCAGCGCGCCCGACACGCCGCGCGAGATCCTCATCGTGGCAAGCCGCCTCAAGGACTACGTACGCGCGCGCGCGGGCTTCAACACCTCGGAGCGGGCGCTGGATCCCCTCTCCGACATCGTCCGCCGCCTGTGCGACGAGGCCATCGAGAACGCGCGCCGCGACGGACGCAGGACCGTCCTCGACCGCGACGTCCCGCGGGGCCGCTGAGCTTCTACCAGTAGCGGCGCGGGACCAGGTGGCAGGCCCGCGCCTCGCGCTCGAGCGACTCGCGGAAGTCGGGGTGCGCCAGTCCGATCAGCGCCTTCGTGCGGTCGGCGACCGACTTTCCCTTGAGGTTCACGATTCCGTGCTCGGTCACGACGTACATCATGTCGGTCCGCGGAGTGGTCACCACGTTTCCAGACGTGAGCGCGCTGACGATGCGGCTGTGCCGTTCACCGTTCTTCTCGTAGACCGAGGACAGGCACATGAACGACTTGCCGCCCTTCGAGGCGTAGGCGCCGCGCACGAACTGGAGCTGGCCGCCTGTCCCGGTCAGGTGGCGGTGGCCGGACGACTCGGAGGCCGCCTGGCCCTGCAGGTCGATCTGGGTCGTGTTGTTGATGGCCATGACCCGGTCGTTCCGCGCGATGTTGTGCGGAAGATTCGTGTAGTCGACCGGGTACGCCTGGGTGCTCGGGTTCTTGTGCAGGAAGTCGTAGGTCGCCCGCGAGCCGGCCGTGAAGGTGAAGATCGTCTTGCCTGGATTCAGCGTCTTGCGCGCATTGGTCACGAGACCCTTCTGGATCAGGTCGACCATGCCGTCGACGAACATCTCGGTGTGGATGCCCAGGTCGCGAATGCCGGAACCGGCGAGCGAGGCGCAGACCGCGTTGGGCATGCCCCCGATGCCGATCTGCAGGCACGAGCCGTCGTCGATCTCGCCGAGAATCCGCTCTGCGACGCGCCGGTCGACGTCGGTGATCGAGGGGTTGGATATCTCGTTGGCGATGCCGAGGCCACCGTCGATCACGTGGTCCACCTGGCTGATGTGCACCGCCTCCTGCTCGCCCCCGATGTGCGGCAGGGACTCGCAGGTCTCGACGATCAGGCACCGGGCCCGCTCGGTCGCGGCCTTCACGTACGTGGCGGCCGCGCCGAAGTTGAAGTAGCCGTGGTCGTCCATCGGGCAGGTCTTGATGCAGGCCACGTCGACCGGGTCGATGAAGCGGCGGTAGTAGTCCGGCGCCTCACCGAAGTTCATCGGGATGTAGTTGACTCGGCCCTCCACGTTCTTGGCGCGGTCGTAGGCCGAGAAGTGCCAGTTGAACCAGTGGAAGTGGTCGCCCTCGGGATCCGCCTCGAACATGGCGCGTGGCGACATCGACAGGCACGAGCGGACCTTCACGTCGCGAAGCTCGTCCTTGCGCTTTGCCAGCGCCTGGTCGAACAGGTCGGGCTGCACGAGCGCACCGCCCAGGTCCACCCAGTCGCCGGACTGGACGCGGGCCGCCGCGGCCTCCGGCTCGATCCGTTTCTTCCGCAGCTCCGCGTCGTGGCTCATCGGCCGATTCTAACCCGGCCGGCGCCCTGCTTCGAACCTGTCCTCAGCCAGGCAGGGCGCGGGCGGACAGACGGCGCCCCGCGCGCGTCCGGAGCAGGCTCGACGCGACCACGACGTAGACGACGGCGAGCGCGATGTTGAAGAGCCGCGCGTAGAAGCTGGCCGCGGCTTCACCGCCCATGCCTCCGGTGCTCGACGCCACCAGCAGGATCCAAGTGCTCAGGGCCGTGGCGTAGAGCGGGGATGCGGCCGTGGGCGGAAAGATGCGGCGCGCGCAGAGCAGAGTCGTCAGCGCGGTCAGTCCGATCAGCAACGGGAACATCGGAACCACCGTCAGGACCTGGAACGCGACCAGCGCACCCACGCCCCCTATGGCGTTGCCCACCAGCAGTGCGCCTCCGCCGCGGCCGACCGCATCGCCGAGCTGGCCGAGCTGCTGCGCCAGCAGGGCGACGAACGCGAGCACGACCAGGTCGCCGGTGAGCTGGAACAGGTCGACCAGCGCCAGCATGGGCAGGACGATGACCGTCGCCACCACGGCGCGCTGCACCACCTCGGCACGCTCGAGCGGGTCGGGCGTTGCGGCGGAGGGGCCCGGAGTCTCGACCTCGGGCCGATCGGGAAGCAGCGCGAAGGCGAGCCACGTCGCCGCCATCGCGAGCGCGGCGCCGATCGACATCCCTGCTGCGATCGTCATCGAGAGCTGCTGCGACTGCACGCTGACGACGGGAAGCATCACCAGGGCCAGCAGCAGCATCACGATCAGCAGCGGCGGCGCCCCCCGCTCGCTCGCGTAGAAAGTCCAGAACAACATGAGCCCGAGCAGCGGCACGCGGACCAGGGGGAAGGGCAGCAGCGCGAGACTGACGACCCAGCCGGCCCCGAACGCGACGGCGATCGACAGCACCAGCATCAGCCCCGCGGCCGGCGTCGGGCGGGGCGCGGGCGACGACAGCAGCTTCGCCGTCAGCAGCGGCGCGATGAACGCGAGCGGTCCCCCGATGCCGAGCGCGAGCGCGGCCGATCCCGCCGTGCCGAGCGTCAGGCGCAGCGCGCGCGTCGCGTCGGCGTCAGTAGGCATACGAGAGGAGCGACACCAGCCGGATCCACAGCCAGCCGAGGGCGTTCAGCGGCCACACGCGCCCGGTGTAGACCATGACGTCGGCCTGGCCGCCCTCGCGCCGCAGCCCGAGTGCCTCGTCGTCGGCGAAGCGGATGATCACCGGGAAGCGCTGCGCGTTGCGCAGCCAGCCGCTCGTCGGCTCGATGCTCGGCAGCTGGCCCGGTGACTCGCCGGGGCCGAAGCGGATCCCGGCGCCGACGCTCACGACCTCGCCGGCGAAGACACGCCCGGGCGCGACGTCGAGCACCAGGTCGACCGGGTCGCCCGGATCGATTCGCCCGAGGCTGTTCTCGCGCATGTAGGCCTCGATCCAGACGTCCCGCGCCGAGATGAACGTGGCGATCGGCTGACCGGCCGCCGCGACGTGTCCGACCTCGACGCGCAGGTTCGTGATGACACCGCGTGACGGCGCGCGCACCGTCGTGCGGGCAAGGTCGAGCCGCGCGGCGCTGAGCGCCGAGGCCGCCGCGCGGATGTGCGGGTTTTCCTCTCCTTCGATGCCGAGCTGTTGGCGCGCGCTCTCGAGCTCGGCCTTGGCGGCCGCGACGCGGGCCTCGGCCTGTGCGAGCCTGGCGCGAGCGCGGTCGGCGTCCGCGTTCGACTTGATGCCGGACTTGTAGAGCGAGAGGATGCGCGCCGTCTGGCGCTGGTCATAGACCAGGTCGGCGTTCGCTTCGGCCAGGCGCGCCTGCGCGCTGATCACCTTCTCGCCGCCGGCTTCCACGTTCTGCGTCGCGCTCTCCAGTTCGGCCCGCGCGCGCTTCAGCGCGAGCTCGGTGTCGCGCGGGTCGATCTCGACGATCGGCTGGTCCTCTTCGAGGATCTCGTTGATGCCGGCGAGAACGTCGATCACCTCTCCGCTCACCTGGGGAGCGATCGGCACGATGTACGCGCGGACGCGCGCTTGATCGGTCCACGGCGTAAAGCGATCCGCCAGCAGGTACCACCCGACCAGCAGCGCGCAGCCAGCGGCGATGCGCAGGGTCCAGCGGCGCACCGGATCGTCGGCCGCCGGCTCCTCTTCGTCCGCCACCGCGGGTTCTTCGCTCATGCGTGCTCTCCCAGTCGCAATCCGACCTGGTTCTCCAAGTGCGAGAGCGTCGCCCGCTCGAACTCCTCGGGCCAGTCCAGAGCGAGCTCCTCGTGCAGGGCACGGGCGCAGGGCAGGAACGCGTCGGCCATCGCCCGGTTGGCGTCGATGACCGACTCCCGGGTTGCAGCGACCGGTGGCAGGCCTTCCAGGAGCGCTCGTTGCTCGGCCGAGAGCAGCGGGTTCAGCTTGAGGGCTCCGCCCCGATCCTCGACGCAGGCCGTCTCCAGGAACAAGGAGACGAGGTGGGTTCGCAGGAGGCCGCATCCCGTCACCGCCAACTGCAACTCGCCGCGCCCCAGGGCGACGGGGAGGAGTCCCAGCACGCGCAAGAACTCCAGGGTCAGCCGCCGCACCGCGTCGAGGTTCGGCGGGATGGGTGCTCCGCGCTCAGGCAGACCGTCGTGTAGCTGCGCCCGGTCGAACAGGAGTTCCAGGCCCGAACGGGGGCGGGCGCGGACGTGCTCGGGGCCAACCACGGTCAGGTCGAAGCGCAGCCAGTCTTCGGTGATCGCGTTGTAGATGCCGATCGCTCCATGGACGAGCGCGTTCCGGTATACGGTCGGGGCGATTCGCTCGACGATCGACTCCCACTCGTCGAGAAATCCCGGGCGCTCGTCGTCACTCACCACGACCAGCAGGTCCACGTCACTGAAGGCGTCGGCGTCGCCCCGTCCAAAGCTGCCCGCCAGCCAGGCGGCCAGCACTCGAGGGTCCTTCTCGAGCACGTCGCCGGCCCGACGGATCAGCTCCCGTTGCTGCATGCCAGGAGTAGTAGCATCCCGCTCCTGCGTGCCGACCCGCGACCAGCGCAGACAAGTCCACGCCCATAGAGCACACTCCCACGTCGCCATGAGAGCGAGCGACCTCGAGGTCTATCGCGACGCCCGAACGGGAAGCCGGTTCGAGCTGCGGATAGACGAACAGACCGATCGGGAGATCGTGTCTGGCAGGCTCGTGGCCGGCGACGTCAGCTTCGAGATCGTCGACGGCATTCCGCGGTTCTGCCCCCCGGAGAACTACGCGGCGAGCTTCGGGTACCAGTGGCACCGGTTCGCCACGACTCAGCTCGACTCACACTCGGATTCGAGCCGCTCGAGCGAGCAAAGGCTCTTCAACGAGACACGCTGGCCGCGGGATCTCCGCGGAAAGCGCGTTCTCGAGGCCGGATCCGGCGCAGGCCGGTTCACCGAACTGCTGGCCTCCACCGGTGCAGAGCTGTTCTCGTTCGACTACTCGACGGCGGTCGAAGTCAACCGGGACAACTGCCGGAAGTTCGACAACGTCTCGTTCGCACAGGCGGACATCCTCGCGCCCCCGTACGAACCCGGGGCCTTCGACATGGTGCTGTGTCTCGGAGTCCTTCAGCACACGCCGGATCCTCGCGGCGCCTTCCGAGCGCTCGTGCGCCTGGTGAAGCCGGGTGGAGAGATCGTCGTCGACGTGTACCGGCTGTGGTGGAGGTGCTTGTTCAAGGGCAAGTACTACCTGCGTCCTGTCACACGACTGCTGCCCGCACGCGCGCAGCACTTCGTCGTCAGGGCACACCTGGCCTGGGCGTATCCACTGACGGGTCTCGCGCATCGCCTGGGGGGCCGCGGAGTCGGCCGCCGCGCCTCCGCGCTCCTGTCGGTGGCCGACTTTCGCGGAGCGGGCGGCATCAGCGCGGCGAGGGCGCGGGAACTGTCGGAGCTGGACACGCTCGACATGCTGGCCCCGCGCTACGACAAGCCCCAGACCCTGCGCACCGTCAGGTCCTGGCTGGAAGAGGCCGGCCTGGAGGGCATCGAGGTCGGTCCCGGCTACAACGGAATCGAAGCCCGGGGGCGCGTGCCCCTATCGGCGCAGGTTGGCTAGCGCCGGCGCAGGCTGGCTAGCGCGGCGCGAGCTCGAAGATCCACAGGTAGTCGGACGTCACGGACTCGAGCGGCACCTCGCTGCCTCCGAGGTACTTCTCTCCGAGCTGAGCGAGCAGCGGCCCGATCATCGCCCCTTCGCGGACCCGCACGAGCTTCCGCTCGTACAGCTGATCTCCGACGCGCAGGATGATCCGCGGATCCTTCTGTGCCTCGATCGGCCACTGCTTCCAGAGCCGGCCCCACCAGGTGGTCATGTACCCGCACGGGATGTAGGCCTTGCCCTCGTATTGGAGGACCCAGGTCGTTCGCGACCGGGCGGGCTCCAGAAGCTGGAACTCGACCTCGATGACGTCGGCGAGGAAGGACCAATCGGGCTCCGGGCCCTCGACCAGCGTGCCGGTCTTGAAGGGACCCCCGGCGACTATGGCCAGCGGACCGTCTGCGAAGCGAGCGCCGACCAGCAGCCCGCCGACCAGAAGCACCACGACGACGACCAGTCCGACTGCGATCCGAAAGAGCGTTCTCATGACATCCCTCCCCACCTCTCTGCGACGTGTCTGCGATGCGGCCCAGGCCGGCGCCGGACGGCCACATGACCGGGATCATACCCCCCGCCCGCCGCGGCTGAGAGCCTGCACGAACGCGTCATCCTTTCGAGGTAGAATGCGCCCCCTCTCGAGGCGATCATGACTCCGATCACGACCCCCTGGAACCTTGACTGCGAGGCTCGTGGTGAGTCACTCCGGGATCTCTACGAGATCGCGACCGATGGCTCGGGGATCGAAGGCTGACCTCGCACCCCTTCGAACGGAGCGATCTGGGGGCCTGGCGAGCGGCCTCGTGCGTTGCCCTGCTGGCATTGCTGGGGCCCACGGTTCTGGCCTGCGCGAGCCCGCGAGGGCACCAGGAGCGCATCGAGGCAATGGTCCACGACCGATTCGCGCAGGTCGCCTCGGCCGATCCCGATGCCGAGTATCGCGTCGGCCCGATCCGTGTGGATCCGGCGGGCGCGGACCTGTACCAGGCGCGCTTCGAGGTCGACCGGCTCCACACCGGCGAGGACGCGCTGCCGCACGTCGCACGCCGAGAGCAGACCTGGCTCGTGCAGGCGCTTCCCAACGGTACGGATAGACTCCTCCAGATCGACGACCAGAAGGTGCTCGCGTTCCCGGGAACGGGGCCGCAGGTCGTCTGCTACTGAGAGGACGCTCCGACGTGCATGTCCCGCTCTTCGTACTGGTGAGCCTGCTTGCGACCGTGGCGATCGCGGCCGAGCGGCCGCTGCCCGTCCACGACGGTGTCGGTGGGGAGTTCGCGGCGCAGAGCAGTCTTGGGCGCGAGGTGCGCCTATCGGAGTTTCGCGGCAAGGTCGTGCTGCTCTTCTTCGGGTACACGAGCTGCCCGGATGTCTGCCCGGCCACACTGGCCCATCTGAAGGGGCTGATGAAACGCCTTGGCCCGGCCGACGCCGACGTGCAGGTCCTGCTCGTGTCGGTCGACCCGGAGAACGACACCGCAGAGCACCTGCGCGAGTACCTCGGCCCGTTCGACGCCCGGTTCATCGGCATCACCGGAACTCGCAAAGACACCGATCGCATCGCCGCCCTGTTCATGGCGAAGCACGACCGCAGCCACGGCGTCAAAGTCAGTACGAAGCACAACCGCCACAAGGCCCCCGTCGAAGAGGCGTACCTGTACGCCCACTCGCAGCAGATCTACCTGCTGGACAAGGGGGGACGGACTCGAGCCCTCTTCTTCGTCGGTTCGCCGGTCGCCGAGATGCAGGCGGCGGTTCTGGCGCTGCTTCACGAGGGCGTCGCTGAGCAAGATCCACCCGCCGCAAATTGCGGCCCCGGAGGGGCTGGCTGCCCTCGGAGTCCCACCGGGAAGATCCCAATCGAGGGCCCAGGGGACGACCGACCATGAAGCGAGTGCTCTACGCAATGCTGGCGATCGCGATCGGCCTGAGCGCGCAGGTGGCTCAGGCCGACAAGCCATCGAAGGCCAAGGGTCTCAAGCGGGTCACCCAGAAGCTGGTGAGGCCACCGGGTGTTCCGGAACACGACCAGGTGGCCAAGGGTGGCCCGAAGATCGTCGAGGTCCGGTTGGTGGTCCAGGAACAGAAGATGGTGATCGACGAGCGGGGAACCACGGTCAACGCCCTGACCTTCCACGGCAGCGTCCCCGCCCCTCTCATCGTAGTGCACGAGGGCGACTACGTAGAACTCACAGTGGTCAATCCAGGGACCGGCGATGTGGGCGTCGATAGCGTCGAGGGCTGGGAAGGCAGCACGGCGAACATCATGAGCCACAACATCGACCTCCACGCGGTGACGGGAGCGCTGGGCGGTGCCGGGCTCACCATCGTGACACCGGGGCAGGAGGTGACGATCCGCTTCAAGGCGACACGACCGGGAGTGTTCGTCTACCACTGCGCGCCCGGCGGCATCATGATCCCGTATCACGTCGTCGCAGGAATGAACGGGGCGATCATGGTTCTGCCGCGAGACGGTCTCAAGGATCGGGACGGCAAGCGACTGCGATACGACAAGGCCTACTACATCGGAGAACAGGACTTCTACATCCCAATGACGTCGGACGGCGTCTACAAGGAGTTCGACTCCGCCGCCGTGGCCATGCCGGAAACGCTGCAGGCGATGCGGACGAACGAGCCGAGTCACGTGGTGTTCAACGGTGCGGTGGGCGCGCTCACGGGCGACGCAACGCTCACGGCGAAGGTGGGCGAGACGGTCCTATTCCTTCACACCTCGGCCAATCGCGATACCCGGCCGCACCTGATCGGGGGGCACGGCGACTACGTCTGGGAGCGGGGCTCGTTCAACGACCCGCCGGCGACCAACCAAGAGACCTGGTTCGTCGCGGGTGGATCCGCGGGCGCGGCGCTGTACAAGTTTCTCCAGCCCGGCCTCTACGTCTACCTGAACCACAACCTGATCGACGCAGTCATGAAGGGCGCCGCCGCACACGTACAGGTCGAGGGCGAGTGGGACAACGACCTCTTGGAGCAGATCAAGAGGCCGACCGCGATAGAGTAGCGGCTCCCGCCGTTCCGCCGGGCTCGCCAGCTACTCGCGGACGTAGGTCCGCTTGATCAGGAAGGTACCGCCGATGGGGTTCGGAGCCACGTAGCGCAGCTCGAGCACGCCGCGCTTGATCTTCCAGGTCTCCTTGACCGTGACGTTCTCGGCGTTCGGTGCGAGGTAGGTGGCCTCGAGCCGGCCCTTCCTCCACCTGGCCGTCACCTCACGCGAGTTCTCGCCGGGGCCCGCGACCGTGTGCGGCTCCCCATCGGTGACGTAGGCGTATTCGAACGTCTCGTCACCGGAGTCCCGGTGGACGAGCTGCTTCACCATGAACTTGTCCCCGTCCACGGTCACGCTGAGGTCGATGCCGCTGAAGTTCATCCTGCCCCCCTCGCTGCGCGACACGTCGAGCTTCCAGTCGCCTGCCAGCTTCCCGTTGGCCCACGAGGGTGCAGGCGCCAGGAGGATCAGGGCGGCGGCGAAGAGCAGCTTCAAGGCCGGATCGAATCGGATCATCATGAGGTCGAACTCCTGTCGATTGCGACGCGCAGCGCTCTCATAGCACGGACGGCGCGGCGCCGGGAGGCCGGAGCGGCCCAGCGATGGCGGGGGCAGCTCGAAAAGCCCTTTGGCCGCTGCAACTTGAGGGACCTGCTCTGCCATCTACACGCGGCGCGAGCCGACGGATATCATCGGGAGATGTGCGAGCCGCTCGACCTGCGAGGGTGTCGGAACGGCCGGCCGGACCCGAGCGCGAAGGAGACAACGCCATGAGCTATGCAGGCGACCGGACGATCATCGACGCGGACAGCCACGTGATCGAGCTGGACGACTTTCTTCACAGCTTCGCGGACTCGAAGGATCGCGATCTCATCCCGCCGATGAGCGCCCAGAGGGAGCTTCCCGTCGTCCAGGCCGGGCTGGATCGTGGGCGCGAGCTGTTCGCGAAACGCCAGGCCGACCCGGAAGTCATGAAGAAGTTCGAGCAAGGACTTCTCGACGCAAAGAAGAGTGGCTGGAATCGCCTGGGCGCCTTCGATCCCGCAGAGCGCTCCCACGCGCTGAACCTCTTCGGGTTCCGTCTACAGCTGGTCTTGCCGACCTTCACCTATCACCAGATTGGTCACGCAAAAGACCCGGAAGTCCTGATGGCCGGCGCGCGGACCCTGAACCGGGCCATGGGCGCCTTCTGCGCCGACGACAAGAGACTCCTCGCCATCGGCTACATCCCGCTAACGCTCGGGCCGGAAGCTGCGGCTCAGCTGATGGATGAGGGCTTCCGGGACGGCTGCTTCAGCTTCATGGTCGACACCAACGAGCCCGACCGGAAGAAGCGCTCCTACACCCACCGGGACTACGATCCGGTCTGGGCGCGCTTTGCCGATCGCGGCGCACCCTTCGTGGCCCACGTCGCGGTGACGGGCGACTTCGAGTCCATCCCGAGGAGCTTCTTCAACAACGGCTACAAGAAAGTGGAGCTTGGCGGCGACGCGCCATCCGGTGCGCTCGGCATGGTGGCCATCGCCAACACCGTCCAGCTCTTTCTTGCGGCGATGATCTTCGATGACGTCTTCATCCGCCATCCGAAGCTGAAAGGCATCGCCATGGAGTTCGGGGCGGTCTGGCTGCCGTCCTGGCTCCAGTCGATGGATGTCGGCCACGACGTCTTCAAGGTCTTCCAACCCAACCTGAAGGAGCGCGAGAGCCGCTCGGTTGGGTCATCGAGCAGGTCGGCCCGGACTTCCTGGTCTTCGGGTCGGACTATCCCCACCCGGAGGGGACGTCTGATCCGATCGGCAAGTTCGAGAAGACCATGATCGACTGCACCCAGAATGACATGGACAAGTTCTACCACCAGAACATGGAAGACGTCCTCGGAATGAAGCTGGCCGACCAGTAGGCTCGGACCCGGCATGAGCGAGTACCTGTTCTCGGGCCTGAAGGTGATCGACTGCGCGACGGTGATCGCCGCACCCGCGGCAGCGATGATCCTGGCGGACTTCGGCGCCGACGTCGTAAAGGTCGAGCAGCCCGGCGACGGCGACATGCTGAGGATGCTGGCGAGCATCCCGACCACGCCCTACGCCGCCGGCAACTGGTTCTGGCAGCTGGACGGCCGCAACAAGCGCAGCATCGCGCTGAACCTGAAGACGCCGCAGGGACTGGAAGTCCTGCACAGGCTGGTCCGTGGCTGCGACGTGTTCATCACGAACCAGCCCTACTCCGTGCGCGACTCGCTCGGGCTCGGCTACGAGGATCTCGCGCCGCTGAACGAGCGCATGGTCTACGCGTCGCTCACGGCGTACGGCGAGAAGGGCCCCGAGCGCGAGCGGAAGGGGTTCGACCAGCTGGCCTATTGGGCACGCAGCGGACTGATGGACCTGATGCGCGAACCCGGCACGATGCCGACCCAGGGCCTGCCCGGGATGGGCGATCACCCGACCGGCGTGTCGCTCTACGCTGGCATCGTCACGGCGTTGTTGCATCGCGAGCGAACCGGCAAGGGGTCGCTGGTTCACACCTCACTCCTGGCCAATGGCCTGTGGTCCGTCTCGGGCATCGCGCAGGGCGTGATGGCCGGCGGAAACATGCCCCTCTACCGGGAGCTCAACCATGCGAACTCCGTGCTGGCGCGCCCGTACCGAACCCGGGACGATCGCTGGCTCCAGTTCAACATGCTCCGCGGCCGGAAGATGCTCTCGCAGCTCCTGACGGCCATCGACGCTCCTCACCTGATCGACGACGAGCGGCTCTCGACCGAGAAGCTCATGTTCGAGAACCGCGCTGCCCTCGGAGACGAGCTACAGGCAATCATCAAGGCGAAGACGAGCGACGAGTGGCTGAGCGCCTTCGCCTCGTACTCCCTGCCGGTCAACCGGGTGGCCGTCGTCGAAGAGACCGGCACGGATCCCCAGATCCTCCAGAACGAAATGGCCGTCGTGCCTCAGGACGAGGATCTCGAACTCCCACTGGTGATCAATCACCCCGTCCGGGTCGAGGGCGTGCGCCAGGTAGGCCCAAGGAGAGCGCCCGACCTCGGCGAACACGCCGAGGAGATCCTGAAGGAACTCGGCTACGACGACGAGATGATCGCCGACCTGCGTGGCCAGGGAGCGCTCTCAGGAAGATGAGCGAGCGGAAGCTCCGCACCGCGCTTCCGTCGCGCCCGGAACTGCCCAGACGAGGCGGAGCGAAGCCAGGCCGAGCAGGCCGAGCGCGAGCAGCCACAGGAAAGCGGGCTCAGGTACCTGTGCCGAGACGCCGCCTTCCTCGTTGATGATCCCGAACACCGAGGCGCTGGCCCCCATGAAGTCCAGGGTGAAATCGATCTGGGAGCCCACCGGAATGCTCGCGTACGAGATCAGCAGCGGGTCGGTGACCTCTCCGACGGCGTCGAGGCCGTCGAGGTCGATCGTCCAGCCGGCGCCGTCGGCCTTCGCCTTCTTGCCCTTCACGCCGCCGCTCACGATGGTGCCGGCGCCGGATGAGGACAATCCGTCGATCTCGACGATCACCTTCTTCAGCGCTTGCCCGCTGACGACGGTCATCTCGATCGTGAACAGCAGCACGTGGTCGGTGGGCGCGACGCTGCCGGCCAGCAGGATCGCACCCGACGGGAGGCCGACATCGTCTCCGTAGAAGTGGATCAGCCCTTCGCTGCCGTCCGACGCGGCGAAGGAGATCGGATCGGGCGCGAGCAGGTACGACGCCTGCGCCGGAGCCGTCAGGCCCAGCGTCAGCGCGGCGATCCCTGCGGCCACGCCGAGCGCGAGTCGCACCGGTCGCCAACGGGTAGCCGACGCCCAGGAGCGCGGCGGGACGGCTCGGGATCGGGCCGTCGGCGACGGCAGGCTGCCTTCGGGCGTACTCGACATGGGCTCTCTCCTTGGATGAGAGAGATCCCTCGCGTCACCTTTCCTCTGCCCCGACGACTATCGAGCTACTTGGGAGTCGTGAACTCGCGGAGAGTCCACCTCCGCTCACGAGTCTTTCTACCCTCACTCCCCCCAGCTTGTCAACACGAATAAAACCGACACCAAAGGGGCCCCCGCTGCCACTTGCTGAGTGGAATCAGAGGTCCCTCTCGGACTTCCGAACTCCGAACGACTCGGAGCCGGGGTTGCCGGGGATAGTCCACCCGCAGCCCCGATTCGCTTCGTTCCCCCGGAACCGGTACTCCTGAGCGGCCCGAACGCCTACTCCGGGCTCCACTGCGCGGCGAGCGCCAGCAGGACCGCGGACACGGCATCCTTGTGCTCGACCAACAGCAGCCGCGCGCGCTCGTCCGGGCCGAAGAGCAGCTGACCGAGGGCGAGTTCATCGGCGGCCAGGCGCACGGCGAGGACGCGCGGAGCGTGCCGGCGCAGCAGCGACTCGACGTTGCGGTAGAAACGCTCGGCGCCGTCGTCCGCCAGCACCAACAGCCTCGAAACGCGCCTGCCGCGCGCGACGCCGGTCTTCTCGTCCACGTGCCGCAGGCCGCGCTGTTCGGCGGCGAGCGCGCGCTCGGCCCCTTCGAGGCCGCGAACGATCTGGCCCGCCGAGAACGCCTGCTTCAGTGCGGCATCGAAGGCGGGCGTGCGCTCGGCCGGCGGCACGCGCAGCTCGCCGCCCGCCCACAAGAGTTGGG
>JAFDDB010000252.1 GCA_019311115.1 Deltaproteobacteria bacterium | reverse complement strand
GCCCCCTGGCGATCGACGCCAACGTGCCGACCTGCTCGGCCAACAAGACGGGGTGCCAGAGCGGCAGCAGGTACAGCGTCCCGCAGGGACGCTCGTCCCACTCGGCGAGCAGGCGGCCGAGGATGGCGGAGTTCTGGTAGTAGGGGATCGGCGTGGCGTGGTGGTCGCCGACGAAGAGCGAGTCGAGGCCAGCGTCGCGCGCGGCGCGCGCCCGGTCGACCATGCGCTGCGCGCCTTCGCGCGGGTCGCGCACGGCGTGGGCGCTCGTCAGCGAGATGCCGATGCGCACGCTAGAGCGAGCCCCACGGGCGCAGCACGGCGAGCAGGATGATCGCGACGAGGAAGATCAGCGGGACCTCGTTGCGGACGCGGCACTGCGTGGGGGTCAGGTAGATGTCGCCGGCCTCGAAGCGCTTGCGCACGCGCCCGATGTAGAGCGTCCAGTAGATCAGCGCGACCACGAAGGGGAGCTTGGCCCAGAGCCAGATGTTCATCAGGTAGTTCGGGTTGACGAGCAGCAGGCCCACGCCGAAGAAGAGCGTCGCCACCATGGCCGGCGTCGTGATTCCCGCGTAGAGCCGGTACGCCATGACCACGAGCACGGCGTTCACATCGGGCGAGTCCTTGTTCTCGGCCTGGTAGACGAGCAGGCGGAACATGTAGAAGACGCCCGCGAACCAGGCGACCATGGCGATCAGGTGGAACGCCTTGACCCACAGGGCGAGCACGAGGTCAGATGGCCTTCGAGAACCGCTGCTCGCCGCCCTTCGGATCGCCGGGGTCGCGGTACGCGTCGAAGAGCGCCGCGATCGGCCGCAGGAAGATGCGTCCGAGCGGAGTGACCCGCCACACGTCGCCGTCGCGCGCCACCAGGCCGTCGCGCTCGAAGGGCTCGAGCCCGTCGGCCAGGCCCGGCACGCGCGCGTCGAGCGCCTCGTCGAAGCGCTCGGCGTACGCGCCCGGGTCGATCGTCTCGTTGCACATCAGGTGCTGGATGAGCCACTTGCGGCGGCGGTCGTCGTCCGAGAGCCGCCAGCCGCGCAGCGTCGCCAGGCGCCCCGACTCGATGCGCCCGCGCCACGCGTCGGGCTCGCGCACGGACTGCGCGTAGGCACCCGCAAGCTCCGAGATGCCGGTCGCGCCGAGCGCCAGCAGGTCGAGACCGGCGCGCTCGGTGTAGCCCATGAAGTTCCGGCGCAGGTCGCCGCGCTCGGCCGCGCGCGAGAGTGCGTCGTCGGGCAGCGCGAAGTGGTCGAGGCCCAGGAACCGGTAGCCGGCGGCCTCGAGGCGCGCGATCGCGCTCACGAAGATGGCGACCTTGACGCCGGGCTCCGGCAGGTCCTTGCGCTCGAACCCACGCTGCGCCTTCGAGATCCAGGTCACGTGCGCGTAGCTGTACAGCGCGATGCGGTCGGGGCGCAGCTCGACGACCTGCTCGAGCGTCTCCGCGAACGACGCGACCGTCTGGTAGGGCAGGCCGTAGATCAGGTCGAAGTTGATGCTGCGCATGCCGTGCCCGCGCGCCTCGCCGACCAGCGACTCGATCTGCTCGCGAGACTGGATGCGGTTGATCGCCTTCTGGACCTTGGGCGACATGTCTTGGACGCCGAGGCTGATGCGGTTGAAGCCGCAGGCCGCGAGCGTGCGGATCTGCTCGAGCGAGGTGTTGCGCGGGTCGAGCTCGATGCTGCGCTCGGAACCGTCTGCAGGGGGAAAGTTCTTCGCCACGATCGCGGCCAGCTCCTGAAGCTGGTCCGGCGACAGGAAGTTCGGGCTCCCGCCGCCGACCGCGAACTGCACCGACTGCAGCTCGTGGGGGAGCGCGTCGCGCAGCATCGCCGCCTCGCGGCCGATCGCCGCCAGGTAGGGAGCCGCCACGTCGTGGTCCTGCGTGATCACCCGGTTGCAGGCACAGAACGAGCAGAGCCGCTCGCAGAACGGGATGTGCACGTAGATCGACGCGTTCGAGCCGGACACCTGCTGGAGCTCGGAGCGGAACTCGTCCTCGCCGAACTCGTCGTCCCAGACCGGCGCGGCCGGGTAGCTGGTGTAGCGGGGGACGCGTTGGTCGTAGCGGTCGATCAGCTCGGGGATGCGGGCCGCGCCGTCGGCCAGGCTGGCCGCGACTCCGCCGCTCGCTCCATTCACTCCGCTCGCTGCATCTGACGCGCTCACGCCGTCCTCTCGTCTTGCGCGGGTTCGCGCTCGCGGGCCCCTCGCCTGAGGTCCCGGATTGTGACATTTCCTCCGGGGCTCGGCTCCGCCGCCTGACGGACCTCGGGGCCGTATGATTGCGGCCTTGGCGGGCGTGCTGGCCATACACGGTGGAGCGGGTGGGCGGGGCCCGGCGCCCACCGACCCGGAACGCGACGCGGCCGTCCGGGCGGCGCTGGCCGAGGCGCTGCGCGCCGGACAGCGGGTGCTGGCCCGGGGCGGCC
>JAFDDB010000251.1 GCA_019311115.1 Deltaproteobacteria bacterium | reverse complement strand
TGGCCGCGCCCCGAAGGCACGCGCCTGCCGATCTACCACGCCGACCGCGAGGACGAGGTGCCGCCGATGGGTGAGCAGGGCGTGCCGGCCGAAGAGGTCACCCTCGCCGAGGTACTGAAGGAGCGCGGCTACCACACGCTCGCTCTCGGCAAGTGGCACCTCGGATCGTCCGAGACCCTGCGCCCGACCGCGCAGGGCTTCGACGAGTTCCTCGGCTTCTACCCCGGCGGCCAGATGTTCGCGGACCCCGAGGATCCACGGGTCGTGAACTCGAAGCAGGACTTCGACCCGATCGACCGCTTCCTCTGGGCCAACCTGCCGTTCGCCGTGCGCAAGGATGCCGGGCCCCGGTTCACGCCGGGCGACTACATGACCGACTACCTGTCGGACGAGGCCGTGCGCGCGATCGAGGCGAACCGCAATCGCCCCTTCTTCATGTACCTGGCGTACAACGCGCCGCACACGCCGCTGCAGGCGACGAAGGCGGACTACGACGCGCTGGCCCACATCGAGGACCACACGCTCCGCGTGTACGGAGGCATGATCCGCGCGCTCGATCGTGGGATCGGAGAGGTGATGGCGGCACTGCGCGAGCGCGGCCTCGAGGAGAACACGCTCGTGCTCTTCTCGAGCGACAACGGCGGCGCCAATTACGTGGGTCTGCCCGACCTGAACCGTCCCTACCGCGGCTGGAAGATGACCTTCTTCGAAGGCGGGCTGCGGACTCCCTTCTTCGTGAAGTGGCCGGCCGCACTGCCGAAGGGGACGCGGTTCGCCGAGCCGGTCGCGCACGTCGACGTGTTCGCGACGGCCGCGGGCGCGGCCGGCGCCCGCGTGCCGAGCGACCGCCCGATGGACGGCGTCGACCTCATCCCGTACTTGAAGGGTGACGTGCAAGGCCCCCCGCACGAGTCGCTCTACTGGCGTTCGGGGCACTACCAGACCCTCCTCTCGGGCGGTTGGAAGCTGCAGGTCGCCGAGCGGCCCGACCAGACCTGGCTCTTCGACCTGGGGGCCGATCCGACCGAGCGTGACAACGTCGCGGCCGGACGCGCCGACAAGGTCGCCGAACTGAAGGCGCTGCTCGCGGAACTGAACGCCGAGATGAGCGAGCCCGCCTGGCCTTCGTTGATCGAGGGTCCGATCGTGATCGACCGGCCGCTGAATACTCCCGCGAAGGCCGGCGAGGAGTACGTGTATTGGCCGAACTGAACCCATGATGGCGCGCGACATCCAGATCGAGACGGTCGAGACACCGGAGATGCGCTTCGAGGTCCACTCCTGCGGCGATCCGCAGTCCGAACGGCTGGCCCTCTGCCTGCACGGCTTCCCCGAGCACGCCGCCTCGTGGCGCTACCTGCTCCCGGTGCTCGGCAAGCTCGGCTACAAGGCGTGGGCGCCGAACCAGCGCGGCTACGGTGCGACCACGCGGCCCTCGGGCGTGGCGGCGTACAAGATGAAGCACCTGCTCGACGACGTGGCTTCGCTGATCGACGCGTCGGGCGCCACGTCGGTCACGCTGATCGGCCACGACTGGGGCGGCGCGGTGGCGTGGCTCTTCGCGCTGCAGAAGGTTCGGCCGCTCGAGCGGCTAATCGTGATGAACCTGCCGCACCCGCAACTCTTCGGCGAGCACCTCGCGAACAACAAGGACCAGCAGCGGCGCTCGCGCTACGAGCGCTTCTTCCAGCTTCCGTGGCTGCCCGAGTTCCTGTTCAAGCTGCGCGGCGCGCGGGCCATCGGCCAGACTTTCCGCGGCATGGCGGTCGACAAGGGGCGCTTCCCGGACGAGACGCTCGACGTGTACCGCAAGCAGGCGCTCGAGCCCGGGGCCATGACCGCGATGCTCAACTGGTACCGCGCGAACCGCTTCCGCGAGATCTGCGCCGGCCCGTTCCCGATCCTCGACGTACCGACGCTCATGGTCTGGGGCGACGAGGACACCGCACTCGGCAAGGAGATGACGCTCGGCACCGAGGAACTCGTGCGCGACTTCACGCTCCGCTACGTCCACGCCTCGCACTGGGTGCAGCAGGACGCCCCCGAGGCGGTGAACGAGATCGTGTCGGCCTGGCTCACCGGAGAGCCGGTGCCGACCTTCAGCTGACCCCCCCCCACCAACAACAAGAAGCAGAGAGAGATCGAAGGAGAGATCGAATGGCAGATCTGAAGGAAGCCGCTGAGCAGTTCATCAAGGACCTGGTCGCCCAGAACATGGCCGGCCTGATGGGCGCGTTCACGCCCGAGGGCATGACGAAGGCGATGGCGATGGGCCAGCAGGGACAGCAGGGCGGGCCGCCGACGCGCACCGAGGTCACGCTCCTCGACGCGTCGGGCGAGGACCACCCCGTCGACCTGACCATGGAGAACTCCGAGGGCGAGGCCATCATCGGCACCGTCTGGCGCGACGTCGGCGGCACCTGGAAGGTGCACGACATCG
>JAFDDB010000162.1 GCA_019311115.1 Deltaproteobacteria bacterium | reverse complement strand
ATCTCGACATCGCCGAGCGGCGGCTTCCGCAGGACGGGCGCATCAAGCTCAAGGTCGGACGGAACAAGGAGATGGACTATCGCGTGTCCTGCCTGCCGACGCTCTTCGGCGAGAAGATCGTACTGCGTCTCCTGGACAAGTCGAACCTGCAGCTCGACATGACCAAGCTCGGCTTCGAGCAGGAGCAGCTCGGGGGCTTCCAGGAGGCGATCCACCAGCCCTTCGGCATGGTGCTGGTGACGGGCCCGACCGGTTCGGGAAAGACCACGACGCTCTACTCCGCGCTGTCGGAGCTCAACCAGTCGACGACGAATATCTCCACCGCCGAGGATCCGGTCGAGTTCAACCTCGGCGGCATCAACCAGGTGCAGATGCACGAGGCGATCGGCCTGAACTTCGCGGCCGCGCTCCGATCGTTCCTGCGCCAGGATCCCGACATCATCATGGTCGGTGAGATTCGCGACTTCGAGACCGCCGAGATCGGCATCAAGGCCGCCCTGACGGGCCACATGGTCCTCTCGACCCTGCATACCAACGACGCACCGAGCACGATCAACCGGCTGCTCAACATGGGCATCGAGCCGTTCCTGGTGTCGAGCGCGGTGAACTGTGTCGTAGCCCAGCGGCTGGCGCGGCGGCTCTGCTCCGAGTGCACCGAAGAGACCGACGAGGTGACGCTCGAGGACCTGGTCTCCGCCGGCATGACCGAGGCCGAGGCCAAGCAGGTCACGCCCATGCAGGGCCGAGGCTGCTCGAACTGCGCCGAGACCGGCTACAAGGGCCGCGTCGCGGTCTACGAGGTCATGGTCATGACCGACAGCCTGCGCGAGTTCGTACTGAATGGAGCGAGCGCGGCCGAGATCAAGCAGGAAGCCATTCGTGCCGGCCTGAGCTCGCTGCGACGCAGCTCCCTCAACAAGGTGATCGAGGGCGTGACGACCCTGAGCGAAGTCTACCGCGTCTCGACCGCAGACTGAGAGAGATCCGATGGCAAACCTGCACCAACTGCTGAAGGCGATGATCGAGAAGAGCGGGTCGGACCTCCACATCACCACGGGGAGTCCGCCGCAGCTCCGGATCGACGGGGCTCTGCAGCCGCTCAAGATGGAGGCGCTGAGCCCCGCCGACACCAAGCAGCTCTGCTACTCGATCCTGACCGACGCGCAGAAGCACGTCTTCGAAGAGAGCAACGAGCTCGACCTGAGCTTCGGCGTGAAGGGCCTGGCCCGGTTCCGCGCCAACATCTTCGTGCAGCGTGGAGCCGTCGCCGGCGCGTTCCGGACCATTCCGTTCAAGATCCTGACGTTCGAAGACCTGGGGCTCCCGCCCGTCATGGAAGAGCTCGCCAAAAAGCCCCGCGGTCTCCTGCTGGTGACCGGACCGACCGGAAGCGGAAAGTCCACGACGCTGGCCTCGGTGATCGACAAGATCAACCAGACCCGCCACGACCACATCGTGACGATCGAGGACCCGATCGAGTACCTGCACCCGCACAAGGGGTGCCTGGTGAACCAGCGGGAGGTCGGAGCGGACACGTCCAGCTTCAAGAACGCGCTCCGCTACATCCTGCGTCAGGATCCGGACATCGTCCTGATCGGCGAGATGCGCGACCTCGAGACGATCGAGGCCGCGTTGACCGTCGCCGAGACCGGCCACCTCGCCCTCGCCACGCTGCACACGAACTCGGCCGTGCAGACGATCAACCGGATCATCGACGTGTTTCCGGCCCACCAGCAGTCGCAGGTCCGTGCGCAGCTCAGCTTCGTGCTCGAGGGCGTCATGTGCCAGACGCTTCTCCCTCGTGCGAACCAGCCGGGCCGGACGCTCGCGATCGAGATCATGGTGCCGAACGCGGCCATCCGGAACCTGATCCGCGAGGACAAGATCCACCAGCTGTACTCGCAGATGCAGATCGGCCAGGACAAGTTCGGCATGCAGACCATGAACCAGAGCCTGTCGCAGCTGTTTCTGCGCCGCTCCATCACGCTCGAAGACGCGATGGCGCGTTCGCACGACCAGGACGAACTGCGGCGGCTGATTGACGACGGACAAGCCGACCGTTCGAGCGCGCAGCGTCGCGGGGCCCGCTAGCCGGGCCGCCGTAGGGGGGAGTCGAAATGGCCATCTACCAGTGGGAAGGCAAGACGCGCGAAGGCTCGCTGACGACCGGCACGCTCGCCGGCGACAGCGAGGCGGCGGTCATCTCACAGCTCAAGTCCCAGAACGTGATGGTCACGAAGGTGAAGGTCAAGCCCAAGGAACTGAGCGAGTACTTGAGCTTCCTGCAGGGCAGCGTCAAGACGCGCGAACTCGTCATCCTGACCCGTCAGCTCGCGACGATGATCGACGCGGGCCTGCCGCTGGTGCAGTGCCTCGACATCCTGGGGCACCAGCAGGAGAGCAAGCTCTTCAAGAAGATCGTCCTGCAGATCAAGACCGACTTGGAGGGCGGCTCGACCTTTGCGGACGCGCTCGCGAAGCACCCGAAGGCCTTCGACCGGCTCTACGTGAACCTGATCTCGGCCGGAGAGGTCGGCGGCATCCTCGACACCATCTTGAATCGCCTGGCGGCGTACATGGAGAAGGCCGACGAGCTGAAGCGCAAGGTGCGCGGCGCCATGGTCTACCCGATCTCGGTCAGCGTGATCGCGGCCGGCGTCGTCGTGCTCATGCTCGTCAAGGTCATTCCGGTCTTCGAGAAGATGTTTGCGGACTTCGGCGGCGAGCTTCCGGGTCCGACGAAGGTCGTCATCCAGCTCTCGAACTTCATGCAGAACTACATCGGGTGGGGGATCGGCGCCGTCATCGCGATGGTCTTCTTCTTCAAGTGGGTCTACGGCACCAAGCGGGGCCACCTGATTCTCGACAGCGCCTTCCTGAAGATGCCGATCTTCGGATCGCTGCTGCGCAAGGTCGCAGTGGCGCGGTTCGCGCGGACGCTCAGCACGATGCTCAGCTCGGGCGTGCCGATCCTGGACGCGCTCGAGATCGTGGGCCGGACCGCCGGCAACGTGGTGATCGAGAACGCCATCCTGAAGACGAAGCAGTCGATCTCCGAGGGAAAGACGATCGCCGAGCCGCTGGCGGAGGCGAAGGTCTTCCCCACCATGGTCGTTCAGATGATCGGCGTCGGCGAGCAGACGGGTGCGATCGACTCGATGCTCAGCAAGATCGCCGACTTCTACGACTCCGAGGTCGACGTGGCCGTGGAGGCTCTCACCTCGCTGCTCGAGCCCATCATGATGGTCGGGCTCGGCGGCACGGTCGGAACCCTGCTCGTGGCCATGTACCTTCCGATCTTCAAGATCGCCGAAGCCGTCAAGTAGCCCGGCCTTGAACGCCGCGCGGTCCATTCCCGCCGAGCGGTCCATTCCGGCGGGCTGGGTCGGCACGTTCGCCGGGCGGCTTATCGCGTTGACCGCGATCCTCGGGGTCGCGGTGCTGGTGGACGCTCGCGGCACCGGGCAGTACTCGGAGCGCGAGCTCGACGCGATCTACGCGCTGGCGCTGATCGGGTTCGGCATCGCGGTGGCGACGGGCGCGCTCACCCGGCAGGGCTGGGGCGTGCGGCGGATCGTGCGGGTCGAGTTCGTGGCCGATGCCGTGCTGCTGACGGCCCTGCTGTACTGCTCGGGCGGAGCCCGTTCCCTGTTCGGCGGCCTGTACCTGATCTGGATCGTGAGCGGCGCCGTGCGCGCGGGGTCGTTCGGCGCGGCCTTCACGTCGATCGCGGCCACGCTTGGCTACGGCGTGGCGGCCCTGCTTCCCGCGACCGGCTGGCTCCCCGCGTTCGAGGCTCGCCCGGCTCCCGCGCCGGACGAGGCGTTGGCGTACTTCGGCATCCACGTCGCGGGCTTCCTGGCAGTGGCGCTGCTGGCGCACCGGCTCACCGACCAGCTTCGCCTGAGGCAGGACGAGCTGATCGAGCTCGGGGACCTGCACGCGCGCATCGTGGACAACGTCTCGAGCGGGCTGCTCACGGTCGACCAGCTGGACCGGATCACGTCGTTCAACCAGGAGGCCGAGCGGATCACCGGCTATCGCCGCGAAGAGGTGATGGGCCGTGGCCTGTCGAAGCTGTTCACGAACCTGCGCGACCTCGAGGGGCGCGCGCCAGTGCACCGTCTCGAGCTGCCGTTCGAGAACCGCGCGGGCGGAACGCTCCACCTGGGCTTCTCCCGCTCGCCGCTGCGCGACGGAAGAGGCGAAACGATCGGGGCGGTGCTGATCTTCCAGGACCTGACGCACGTGCGCGCCATGGAGGAGGAGCTGCGCCGCTCGGAGCGGCTCACGGCCGTCGGGCAGCTGGCGGCGGGCCTGGCGCACGAGATCCGCAACCCGCTCGGCTCGCTCTCGGGGGCGATCGAGCTGCTGGCCGGGGACCTGCCCGACGCCGACGCGACGTCGCGGCGGCTCCTGCGGATCGTGGGCCGGGAGACGGAGCGGCTGAACCGGCTGGTCAGCGACTTCCTGGTCTACGCGGGTACGCGCCCGGTCGAGCTGGAGCGGATCGAACTGGCGCCGCTGCTCGACGAGGTGGCCGGGCTCGTGGCCAAGGGGGAGCACGCGGGCCTGCCGGTCGAGATCGACGTGCCCGCGGACGCCGCCGTGCTCGGCAGCCCCGACCAGCTGAGGCAGGTCTTCTGGAACCTGCTGCTGAACGCCGCGCAGTCCGAGCCGTCCGATGGGCGCGTGCGGATCCGCGCCCGCGCGGTCGACGAGAACCGCATCGAGGTCGAGGTCTCCGACCGCGGCCGGGGCATCGCGCCGGAGTCGCTGGAGAGGATCTTCGAGCCCTTCTACACCACGCGCTCGAAGGGCACCGGCCTCGGCCTGGCGCTCGTGCACCGGATGGTGGAGGCGCACGGGGGACAGATCTCGGTTCAGAGCGAGGTCTCGCAGGGGACTTCGGTCCGGCTCGTACTATCCGCCCCCGGCTCCGCCACGGCCCCCGGCTCCGCCGCCGCGGAAGGGCCGGGCGACGGCAGCGAGCGAGCATGAAGCGGCGTAAAGCCCGCGGATCCGCTTGCCGATCCTGTCCTCGGAGGGGTACGTGGCGAGCATTCTCGTAGTCGACGACGAGCGCAGCATGCGGGAGTTCCTCGAGATCCTGCTGCAGCGCGACGGTCACCAGGTCGTGAGCTGCGGCGAGGCCGAGCAAGCCGTGCTGGCGCTCGAGAGCGACGAGTTCGACCTCGTGATCAGCGACATCCGCATGCCCGGCATGTCGGGAATGGACCTGCTCGACCGCATGCCCGAGCTGGCGCCCAGTACGCCCGTCGTCCTGATCACGGCGCACGGCTCCACGGAGTCCGCGGTCGAAGCCATGAAGCACGGTGCCTATGACTACATGACCAAGCCGTGCGCCGTGGACGAGATCCGGCTGGTCGTCGAGAAGGCGCTCGAGAAGCGCAGCCTCTCCGACGAGAACACGCGCCTGAAGCGGCAACTCCGCGGCCGCACCGGGAGTCCCGAGCTGCTCGGCCGGTCTGCGGCCATGCAGGAGGTCCTCGGGCTGGTGAGCCAGGTCGCGGATACGCGGACGAACATCCTGATCTCGGGAGAGAGCGGCACCGGAAAGGACCTGATCGCCCGCAGCCTTCACGGACAGAGCGATCGCAGGGACCACGCGCTCATCGCCGTGAACTGCGGGGCGATTCCCGAGAACCTGCTCGAGAGCGAGCTCTTCGGGCACGTGCGGGGCTCGTTCACCGGCGCGGTCTCGAACAAGATGGGGCTCTTCGAGGCCGCAGACGGTGGGACGCTCTTCCTCGACGAGATCGGCGACATGCCGCTGGCCCTGCAGGTCAAGGTCCTGCGCGCGATCCAGGAGCGCACCTTTCGACGCGTCGGAGGCACTACCGACATCCGCGTCGACGTGCGGATCCTCTGCGCCACAAACCGCCGCCTCGACGAAGAGGTGAGGGCCGGGCGCTTCCGCGAGGACCTGTTCTACCGGCTGAACGTCATCGAGGTGAAGCTCCCGCCCCTGCGCGACCGCGTCGAGGACATCGCCAGCCTGGCGCGTCACTTCATCGCGCGCTTCGCCGGCGAGCTCGGCAAGGGCGTCCGGGACCTGGAGCCTGAGGTGCTGACGCAGCTCGAACGCTACGCGTTCCCCGGCAACGTCCGCGAGCTCGAGAACGTGATGGAGCGCGCGGTGACCCTCGCCAATACGGAGCGGATCACGCTCGACTGCCTGCCCGACACCGTGCTCTGCGGCGAGGCGGCGGCGCCTCGGGACCGGCTTCCGCCGGAGGGAACGGATCTGAACCAGTTGCTCGCCAGCTACGAGCGCTCGCTGCTCCAGGAAGGGCTGCGCCGCTCGGGCGGAGTCAAGAAGAAGGCGGCGGCGTTGCTCGGCGTGAGCTTCCGGTCGCTGCGGTACCGACTCGAGAAGCTCGGTCTGGACGGGCCGGACGGGAGTGGGCCCGACTGACGGTACGCGTCACCGCAGTGCGCGCGATTCGTCACTCTGGCGCGTTCATGGAGCCCCCTGCACGACGCCGCGTCCGAGCCTCTTCTCCTTGCACGCCGAGCCGATGGCCTGGCTGTCTGCCTGTGCGTGGGCAGGCAGGGCGAACCCGGCACGGCCTTTGCTCAATGCGCTGCCGTACCCGACGGACGGGTCGGCGGAGTACCGGAAGAGGGTGCTCCCGCTCTCTGGACAATCATTAGGAGTCACAATGCTCAAGCTGAAGAGAGAAGAGGGCTTCACCCTCATCGAGCTCATGATCGTTGTCGCGATCATCGGCATCCTCGCCGCGATCGCCATCCCGAACTTCATCCGCTTCCAGCTCCGCTCGAAGGCTGGTGAAGCCAAGCTCAACCTGGTCGCCATCCGGTCGGCCGAGGGTGGGTACTTCGGTGAGTTCGGTTCGTACATCGAGATGGCGAACGCCGAGCCGCAGACCACCGGCCTCGACGCCGTGGCGCCGGGAAGCACGAAGCGGCGCTGGTCCGCATGTCCCGCGACCATCACGATGGCCGATCCGGGTCACTGCATCATGGGCTACTTCCCCGAGGGTCCGACCTACTTCGACTACGGCGTGGCTTCGGACGGTCCGGGCAACGCCGCTCTGGCGCCGGGTTCGGTGGCGAGCGAGTACTGGGCGGACGCGCTGTCGGACATCGATGGTGACGGCACGGACAACATCTGGGCCATCCGCGTGCCCCAGCAGGGCACGGTGGACGCCATGGCCGCGGTGGCGGCCGGCGTCAACGGCTGCGCCACGGTCCTCGACGAGTTCGGTAACGACCAGCTCTACAGCTCGGTCGGTCCGTGCGGCGTCGGCTTCGGTAACACGATCTTCTAGGAAGTCGTGACCTTCGGGGCGGGACCGGGCGAAGGCCTGGTTCCGCCCCGATCTTCCGTTCTGCTTCACCTTTCGTGTGATCCGATCTGCGAGAGCAAGGAGAGTCATCGTGAGCGTCCGATGCCGACCCACTGAGGGCTTCACCCTCATTGAACTCATGATCGTCGTCGCGATCATCGGTATCCTCGCCGCGATCGCAATTCCCAACTTCGTCCGCTTCCAGATG
>JAFDDB010000250.1 GCA_019311115.1 Deltaproteobacteria bacterium | reverse complement strand
GGCCGGTCCATCTCGACGACGCGCACGCCATCTTCGTCACTCAGGTTCAGGGTTTCCACTCGCGACTCCCCGCTGCTTCCACAGCTGCGACGCATGCTAGCAAGAGCGCGCGCGGTGCATTCGCTAGTCTCGGCGCATGGCGGGGAAGCTGGCGCTCCACGGCGGGACGGCGGTTCGAGACCGGCCCTGGTCCGACTGGCCGGAGTTCGGCGCGCCGGAGCGCGAGGCCCTCGCGCGCGTGCTCGACTCGCGAAGCTGGGGAGGGTTCCCGAGCCCCAACACCGAGGCGGCGGCCTTCGAGGCCGAGTTTGGCGCGTACGTCGGTGCGCGGCACGTGGCGCTCTGCGCGAACGGGACGTTCTCGCTGACGCTGACGCTCCAGGCGGCGCGCGTCTCTCCGGGCGCCGAGGTCGTGACCACGGCCTACAGCTTCGTCGGCACGCCCGGCGCGATCGTCGGGGCGGGCTGCGTGCCCGTCTTCGTCGACGTCGATCCGGACAGCTACTGCATCGATCCCGAGCAGGTCGAGGCCGCGATCACTCCCCGGACCGAGGCACTGATGCCCGTGCACCTGGCCTGCTCGATGGCCGACCTGGACCGCCTCGGCGAGATCGCGGAGCGGCGCGGCCTGCTGCTGGTCGAGGACTGCGCGCACGCGCACGGCGCGCGCTGGCGCGACCGCGGCGCGGGATCGGTGGGCGACTTCGGCTCGTTCTCGATGCAGAGCACGAAGCTGCTCACCGCGGGCGAGGGCGGCGCCGTCACGACGAGCGACGACGTGTACGCCCAGCGGCTGCACTCGCTGGTGAACTGCGGGCGCAAGGAGCCCGAGTACCGCGACTTCCCCGAGCAGATGCTCGGCCACAACCTGCGCATCACCGAGTGGCAGGCGGCCGTGCTGCGCTGCCAGCTCGAGCGGCTGCCCGAGCAGCACGCTCGCCGCACGGCGCGAATCGCCCGGTTCGAGGACGGCGTGTGCGACCTGCCGGGCTTCAGCACGCTGCCGCACGACCCGCGCGTCACGCGGCGCACCGCCTACCAGTTCATCCTGCGCTACGACGCCCGGGCGCTCAGCGGGGTCCCGCGCGACACCGTGATCCAGGCGCTCCAAGCCGAGGGCGTGCGCTGCTTCGGCCAGTTCTACCTGCCGCTCAACGAAGACCCGCTCTTCTCCCCCGATCCGCACACCAACGCTGCGGCACGTGCGGGTGCGGACTGGTCGGAACAGGTCTATCCGGTGACGCGGCGCGCGGCGTACGACGAGGCCATCTGGCTGCCGCACGAGCTCTTCCTGGGCAGCGACGCCGACGTGGACGACCTGCTCACCGCGCTGGCCAAGGTGCACGAGAACGCGGCGGAGCTTCGCGACCCCGCCGCCGCGGCACCCGCGGCGGGATGAGCGGAGGCGAAGGGAGCGGCGAGGGGCTCCGCGCCGGCGCGGTCTCGGTCGACATCACGCCGTCCGACCTGTCCAGCACCTGGCTGGCGGGCTTCGGACTGAACCGGCGCGCCACTGGGATCCTCGAGCCGCTCAGCGCGTCGGTGCTCTACCTGTCCGCGGGCGGGAGCGAGGTGGTGCTGGTCTCGGCCGACCTGATCGGCCTCGGCCGCTCGTGGATCGACGCCATCGCGGCGCGCACCACGCGCCTTGGCGGCGCCGCCCTGATCTGCGGCTCCACGCACACGCACTCGGCGCCGGACACGCTCGGCATCTGGGGACGCGGCCTGTTCGGCGAGGTCCCGGTGCGAAGCGGCGTAGACCGCAGCTACCTGACCGGCGTCGTCGAACGCATAGCCGCGGGAATCGACCGCGCCATCGCCTCGTCACGGCCCGTACGCATGCGCAGCACCAGCTTCGACGTGCCCGAGCACTGGACGCGCAACGACCGCAAGGGCGGCGCGCGCTACGACCGCGCGGTCGCGGCCGCCTTCGACGGCGAAGACGGTGAGCGCGTGGCCACGCTGCTCAACTACGCGTGCCACCCCGAGACGCTCTGGGACGAGAACCGCCTGGTGTCGCCTGACTTCCCCGGCGCGTTCCGGCGCCGGGCGTCGGAGCTGGCCGGCGGCGTCGCCCTGTACCTGAGTGGGCCGCTCGGAGCGATGCTCACACCCGACGTGCCGCTTGGCGCCACGGCCCCGCAGCGTCAGCAGTTCGCCGAGGAAATGGGGCGAGCGCTCGCGGAGCTCGGCGAGCAGCACCTGGCCGCGTGCGAGGCCAAGACGCCGGACGCACTACACCACGCGTCGGTCGATCTCACGCTGCGCAACCGCAACTGGCGCTTCCAGCTCTTCCGCATGCTGCGGATCCTGGAGACCCGCCTGCAGCGGGGCCGCGTCGAGATGCAGATCCACCACCTGCGCGTCGGCGACCTGGAGATGCTGACCGCCCCCGGAGAGGTCGTCCCCGAGCTCGGCCGCCGCATCCACGAGCGCATGAGCGCG
>JAFDDB010000053.1 GCA_019311115.1 Deltaproteobacteria bacterium | reverse complement strand
GTGGAGCGTGCGGGGCTGGCGTCGGCGGTGGCCATGCTGCTCGACGGCCGGCCTCTCCCCGTCGCCGAGGACCAGTTCGCCCTGCGCTACGGCTACCACCCGTGGCACGCGCAGTCGAACCTGCCGCTCGTGCTCGCGGACTACCGCGACTGGCTCGGCGGCCGGGAGTCCGACGCCGAGCGCTTCCGCGCCTTTGCGCGCGAGCAGTACGTGGCCGACGTGTACAGCGCCGACCTCGAGCTCCTGGTCCCGCTGGCCGACGCCCGGATCGGCGAGACTCCGCTCGTGTCGGTGCGCGCGACCAACACCAGCCCGCGCCCCTGGTACGTCGAGACCGATCCGCTGGGTGGCGTGCACCTGCTCGTGAGGGCACGCACCTCGGGGGAGGGAAGGCGGGAGTACCCGGACCTGCGCACGACGGGCACGAACGCCGTCGTGTTGCCGGGCGAGTCCATCGAGTTCAGTGCGCGGCTGCACCCGTTCGACGTGCTCGGACGCCACCGGGTCGAGGTCGATCTGGCAAAGCGGCCCGGCTACCACTTCAAGTGGATGGGCTCGAAGCCGCTCGTCGCCTGGATCGACGTGACGCCTTCGGCCTCACCTCGGCCCCTGGCCGCGCCGCTGCAGGTGGGAGCGCGCTAGCGGCGAGGTCCGCGCCGCCGCCCGCGCCGCGGGCCGCCCGAGTGTCGCTGGGGTGCCTCGGTATTCGCCACGTTCCCGGACTCCTCCTCGGGGTCGGCTCCGGCGTCAGCCTCGGCGCCGGCGGACGCGGCAGGCTTCGGCTTCGTCTCGGTCAGCGCGTCGTACACGATCGCGGCCAGCTCGCGCCGTCCCTCGTCGGACTCCATCAGGTGCTCGACCACGGGCAGGAAGCGCTGCTCGGCCAGTTCGCGCTCACGGTCGGTCAGGTGCCTCACCGCGTGCTCGAGTCGGACCTCGTAGCGTTGCGCGATGCGCTCCCGGACATCGCTCTCCGTCGGGATGGGGCGCTCCGGGATCTTCATGCGATTCGCGTTCTGGATGTACTGGAAGTTGCCGATGTCGCGGCCGGAGACGAGCGAGATCGCGGTTCCCTTCTTTCCTGCGCGGCCGGTGCGCCCGGTGCGGTGCAGGTACGACTCCGGCGAGTCCGGTGCGGCGTAGGCGATGACGTGCGACAGGTCGCTGATGTCGATCCCGCGCGCGGCGACGTCGGTGGCCACCAGGTAGCGAAGATCGCCGGACTTGATGCGCTTCATCACCTGTTCTCGTGCGGCCTGGCTCATGTCGCCCTGGATCATGTCCGCGTCGACGCCCCGGCGCTTCAGGTATCCGGTAACGAAGCGCACGTCGTCACGCGTGTTGCAGAAGATGATCGCGGACTCCGGATCCTCGAACTCGAGAATGCGGGCGAGAACGGCGTCCTTCTCCTGTGCCGACACGATGTAGTGATAGTGCTCGATCTCCTCGGGGCTGCGCATGCCGCCCTCGGTGAGCGAGATGAACTCGGGCTCGTCCAGGAACTGCCGCGAGAGCGACAGCACGCGCTCGGGCATGGTCGCCGAGAACAGCCCCGTGAGGCGCTTCGGCGGCAGGTAGGTCTTGACCTCCTTCATGTCGGGCCAGAATCCCAGCGAGAGCAGCTCGTCGGCTTCGTCGAAGATCATCACCTTGAGCTTGTCGAGCTTCATGCGTCCGTTGCCCAGGTGGTCGAGCACGCGTCCGGGCGTCCCTGCAATGACCTGCACGCCGCGGTCGAGCGCTTCGAGCTGGGGGCCGTAGGCCGTGCCCCCGTAGATCGCGATGGTGTCGATGCCGACGTGGGTGCCCATCAGCTTCAGCTCCTTGGCGATCTGGCCCGCCAGCTCGCGAGTCGGAGCCAGGATCAGCGCCTGGACCGCCTTCAGGTCCGGGTCGAGCAGCTCGACGATCGGCAACCCGAACGCGCCGGTCTTGCCGCTGCCGGTGACCGCCTGCACGATCAGGTCCCGGCCGGTGCGCATGATCGGGATGACGCGCGCCTGTACGGCCATGGGTTTGGTCCAGCCGAGCTCCGCGATGCCTTGCGCGATGCCTTCGGAAAAGGACGTGAAGTCGCTGAGTTCTTCGCTCATGGGGTCGGCTCGATCCTCTCGTGTTCGACGCGCTCCAGCGCGTCCTCGACCATGCCCTTGACGTCCAGCTTGTTCTCGATCGCCTCGATCGGGTCTGGGCGCGTCCAGGTTGCCGGCTGCCGCGGCATCAGGTAGCTGCAGCAGTCCTCGTCGGGCTCGATCGACGTCTCGTAGGTGCCGATCTCCTGCGCCCGCCGGATGATCTCGGACTTGTCCATCTCGATCAATGGCCGGAGCACCGGGAGCGACGCAGCACGGTTGATGGTATCGAGGTTTCCGAGCGTCTGCGAGGACACCTGTCCCAGGCTGTCGCCGGTGATCAGCGCCAGCGAACCCGTCCGCTCTGCGAGCCGCTCGGCCACCCGCAGCATGAAGCGGCGGTAGAGGACGATCCGGGGCTCCGCGGGAGCGTCTCGGACCAGCACCTGCTGAAGCTCTCCGAACGGCACCAGGAAGAGCGTGGTGCGTCGCTGGCTCCAAGCCAGGAGCCGGACCACGTCGCGCACCTTCTGCTGCGAGGCGCTGCTGGTGAAGGGGGCGCTGTGGAAGTGCACGTAGTACAGCTCGAGGCCGCGGCGGGCCATCGCCCACGCGGCCACCGGTGAGTCGATTCCGCCCGAGATCAGCGCGACGGCCTTCCCGCCGGTGCCGACGGGCAGCCCGCCCGGACCCGGGATCTTCTCCATCGGGAGCAGCACGCAGTCCGACAGGATGTGCGGCTCGATCCAGAGATCCGGCTGGTTCAGGTCCACGCGGGCCCCGGTCGCCTCGACGACGCGGGCGCCGAGGTGCGCGTTCAGGTCGGACGACCGCATCGGGAAGCGCTTGTCCACGCGGCGCGAACGGACACCGAAGCTCGAGAACTCGCAGGCGCCGACCAGGCGGTCCACCGCCTGCTCGATCGCCTCGAGCGAGGGATCGGTGACGGTGGCGCGGCCGAACCAGGCGACGCCGAAGACGCCCGACACGCGCCGGCGTACCTCGGCGGGATCGGCCTCGTCCGGTACCTCGGCCAGCAGCCTCCCGTAGAGCCTGCGCACCTGGACCGGCCCCAGGGGACGCAGGGCGCGCTCCAGGTTGGTCCGCAGGCGAGCCTCGAAACGGGGCCGGTTCCGCCCCTTGAGGCCCACCTCGGCGTAGTGGACGACGTACTGCACGCGCGCACTATAGCCAGGATTGGGCGGGCGGCCGCAGCGCGCTCGCCGGCCGCTCAGCGATGCACGGCCTCGACCCCGCAGACCGCCGAGCGCACGCGCTCGATGGCCGCGCGCCGGTCCACCGGGGTCGCCTCGGGCTCTCCGCCGGGAGCGGCGGCCGGGGAGACGAGCGACGACAGGGCGCGCACGGGCACGGCGAAGTTCACGTTCTGCGGACGCTGTCCCGTCCACTTGAGGAACGCGCCGTGGCTCGCGGAGCCGATCAGCAGTCCCACGACCTGGCCGGCCTCGTTCACGAGCGGACTGCCGGAGTTGCCGGCCTGCGTCGGCACCGAGGTGACCAGCAGCAGTTCGTCGTCGGGTCCGCGGGTCTCGCCGCTGATGGCGCCGTCGGCGAACTTGGGATCGTCGCCGAGCATGCGCCGCGCCGGAAAGCCGATGGTGAAGACGCGGTCGCCCATGCGCACTTGCTCGGGATGGGCGAGTGGAAGCCAGGCCAGGTCCTTGCGGTCGACGCTGAGCAGCGCGACGTCGCGCTCCGGGATGCGGCGCTTCACGCGGGCCGCTGCCTGCGTGCCATCGGCCCAACGAACGCGCACCTGCGTCGCCTCACCGACGGTGTGGTCGGCGGTGAGCACCAGTCCGTCCGGACTGACTCCGAAGCAGCTTCCTCTCAGCCGCTCCGGAGGCGGTGCGGGGAGCGCCGCCGCCCGCACGCCGATCACGAGCACGCGCTCGGCCGGGTCGAGACGCTTCACGACTCGCGGCGGGATCGGCTTGCCGCCCTTGACCTCGGCCACGCGCTCTTCGGACTCGCGGACGAAGGTGACCATGCGGTCTTCGCGCAGGTAGAGCAGTCGCACCCGCCAGCGGTCGATCGGGTAGACGATCTCGGGCGGGCCGTGCACGTCCAGGTAGGTGGCGACGCGCGGGTCGTAGGCGGACTCCAGTTCGAGATGCCGGGCGCCCCCGGGCGTCGAGGTGCGCAGCAGCCTTCCCTTCGCGTCTTGGAGCGAGGCCGCGTACTCCGCCGGCGGCGCGTCCGCGCGCACCTCGCCCGCCTGCAGGCCGAGCAGGGCCGACAGCGCGAGCAGGGTGCCGGAGAATCGCCGCGTCATCGGGCGATCCTATCGCAGCCGCGTGTCCGCTCGCAGTGTCCGCGGGTCAAGACTGGCAGCGGGTGCAGTAGTGTGTGCCGCGTTGCCCGACCGTCTTGCGCACGATCTGCGTATCGCAGACGAGACAGGGCTGCCCCGTTCGCGCGTAGACCTTGCGCTCGTCCTGGTAGCGGCCGTCGCGGCCGTCGGGCCCGACGTAGTCGCTGATGCTCGAGCCGCCGGTCTCGATCGACCGGGTCAGGACCCGGCGCAGGCCCTGTGCGATGCGCTCGCACTCCGCGCGGGTCGCGCGCAGTCCGCGCCGGGTGGGCCGCACGCCCGCCAGGAAGAGCGCCTCGTCGGCGTAGATGTTGCCCACACCGGCGAGCACGCTCTGGTCGAGCAGCAGGCTCTTGATCGCGACCTTCCGCCTTCGGGACGCGCGGAACAGGTGCTCGCCCGTCACGTCGAGCGCGTCGAGCCCCAGCTTCTCGAGCCGGGGCTCGCGCTCCCCGGGCGCCAGAAGCCGCACCTTTCCGAACTTGCGCACGTCTCGAAGCATCACGCCGGGTCCGTCATCGTCGAAGTGCAGCTGGAGATGCGTGTGCTGGTCGGGCGAGAACACCGCCTGCTCCTCGGGCGCGAGTGAGGCGCGGGCCGCGCTCGACAGCAGGCGAACGCTGCGGGCGTTCTCGGCGAAGAGCTGCCCGGTCATGCCAAGGTGCACGAGCAGGCGCTGGCCGTCGTCCAGCGCCGCGATCAGGTACTTGCCCCGCCGCTCCATGTTCTGCACCGAGCGGCCGGGCAGGCGCCGGCGCAGCCTGGCGGGTGGCGTCAGGTAGAAGTAGCTCGGCGCCGTGGTCCGCACCGAGGCGATGCGTCTTCCGACGAGCAGCGGTGCGATCCGCCGGCGCGTGATCTCGACCTCGGGGAGCTCGGGCATTCCCCGGGACTATAGATCGGCGCTATCGTCTCGGCCCATGCGCGAGCGGGTCTTCGGCGTCGAGTCCGAGTATGCGGTCATCTACCACCCGGGCCGGAACGACCGCCCGCGTCCCACCAACCTGACGCTCTATCGCCGCTTCGAGGGCGGGCTGCTGCGCCGGGTCCAGAGCCTGCCGAACGCCTTCTCGCCGCTGCGCTGGAAGATGGGACGCTTCCTCGAGAACGGCGGCACCTTCCACTACGAGGCCAACGAGCAGGACCTGGAGGACGGGCTGATCGAGATGGCCAGCCCCGAGTGCCGCGATCCGCTGACCTTGCTGTGCTACGAGCGCGCCAAGGACGAGCTCGTCGAGGAGCTCTCGCGAGGCGTGAACGCGGAGCTCGAGCTGGCCGGCTACACCGGGCGCGTCGCGATCGGCAAGAACAACGTCGACTCGGCCGGGAACACCTTCGGCTCGCACGAGAACTACTGGGTCGAGGATCGGCTCTCCGGTCGGCGGCTGGCGCTCTTTGCGCCGGTCTGGCTGGCGACCTGGACCGTGTCCGCGCTGCCGCTCCTCTGGGTCTTCGCGGTGCTGTTCGCAGTGCTAGCGGGGCTGCTCGCCTTCGGCGTCACGCTGGTCGGCGTGGCGCTGGTGCTGACCCTCGTACGCCCGCGCGTCGCCCGGCACTTCTCGCGCTGGACGCAGCGGATGGGGGCGCGCCTCGACTCCCGCCAGGCCGACATGACGCGCTGGCTCCGGCGCCTGCTCCGGCCGGTCGACGCGATCGTCGCGCTTCACTCGCGCGTCTACGAGCGCTTCCACTTCCTGCCGCTGCGCCGCGACCTGAGCGCGTTCCTGGCGACGCGCATCGTCTGGTCGGGAGCGGGGGTGGTCTCGTTCGACGGCGGGCCGATCTTCGCGCTCTCTCAACGCGCCGGCTTTCTTCGCCGGCTCTGCGGCATCTCGACCGACGGCGAGCGCAGGCCCGTCTTCGAGCTGCGCGACCTTTTCTTCCGGCCCTGGAGTGCGTTCGCTGCGCGCCGCCGTCTGCACCTGATGTGCGGCGACGCGAACCTGTGCGAGTGGGCGCAGCACCTGCGCTTCGGCGCGACCTCGCTCGTGATCGAGGCGATCGAGTCGGGCGCGGACGTGGGCGGCTGGCCGCACTTTGCCGACGCGATCGGCGCCATGCGCTCGGTGAGCGCCGACCCGGGCCTGCGCCGCGAGCTGCAGCTGGCCGATGGCAGGCTGGCGACGGCGCTCGAGGTCCAGCGCCGCTACCTGCGCGGAGTGCGCCAGGCGCTCGGCGACGCGGATGCGCTGGCGCCCTGGAAGGCGCGAGTCCTGCGCGACTGGGACGAGACGCTGCGAGAGCTGGAGCGGGACCCCGACGCGCTCGCCGATCGAGTCGACTGGATCGCGAAGCGCGCGCTGTTGCGGCGCATCGTGCCGGACCCCGCCGACTGGCGCATTCTCGAGGCCCGCGGCCGCGAGCTGGTCGGCCCGGGACGGGCCGGCCCGGGTGGGGATGCGTCCGACGTGAGGCTGCGCGATCTGGCGTTCCGGCTCTGGCGCGAGGACCTGCGATACCACGAGCTGGGTCCGCGCGGCGGCTACCGCCGCCTGGAGGCCCGCGGGCGGGTGCGGCGCCTGAGCGACCCCGAGCGGGTCCACCGGGCGCGTCGCCGCCCGCCCTCGGACACGCGGGCGTGGCAACGGGGCACGGCGATTCGGCGGGCGCAGGAGAACGCGCGGTCGGGCGCAGCGGCCTGGCATCGAGTGAGAGTCGGAAAGTTCGGCTGGCAGTTCTTCCCCGACCCCCTCGACGCGGGACACCCCCGGGCGGGCGACGGACGCGCCGACGATTCCGACCCGGACCTCTGCTAGGCTGCGCCCGTGGAAATCACCGCCGAAACCGTACGCGGGCTCGCGGCGCTCGCACAGCTCGAGCTCGACGATGCCGAGGTCGAGCGCATGCGCGTAGACCTGGCCGCGATTCTCGACTACGTCGACCAGTTGTCGGCGCTCGACGTCGAGGGCGTGCCTCCGACGGCCCACGTCCTCGACGTGGACACGCCGTTCCGGAGCGACGACCATGTCCGGCGCCTGCCCGTCTCCGAAGTCGTGCGCAACGCGCCCGACCACGACGACAACTCCTACGTCGTTCCCAAGATCCTGGAGTGAGCGACCTGTCCGCGCAGACGCTCTGCGACCTCGCCGACACCGTCGAGCGGGGCGAGGCCAGCTGCCGCCAGGTCGTGCAGGCCTGTCTCGACCGGATCGCGGAAGTCGA
The DNA here is from genome assembly GCA_019311115.1 of Deltaproteobacteria bacterium. GTDB lineage: Bacteria > Myxococcota_A > UBA9160 > SZUA-336 > SZUA-336 > JAFDDB01. Next base: position 13,486 of record JAFDDB010000053.1, on the reverse strand, counting down.
CGGCAGCGTCGGCAGCTTCGTGCGCGTGCGGGGTGACCAGGCGCTCGGCGAGGCCGACGAGGCGGACCGCGCGCGCGCGTCGGGCCGGGCGCGCGGCCGGTTCCACGGCATCCCCGTGGCGATCAAGGACAACCTGGTGAGTCCGGACTTCGAGACGACCTGTGCGTCGCACATTCTCGCCGGATTCCGCGCGCCCTACGAGGCGACGGTGCTGTCGCGGCTTCGCGAGGCGGGACTGATCGTCCTGGGAAGCGCCAACATGGACGAGTTCGCGATGGGGTCGTCCTGCGAGAACTCCGCTCTCGAAACCACGCGCAACCCCTGGGACCTGGCCCGCGTGCCGGGAGGCTCGAGCGGTGGCAGCGCGGCCGCCGTCGCCGCGCGCGAGGTGCCCGCCGCGCTTGGCTCGGACACCGGCGGCTCGATCCGCCAGCCCGCCTCTCTCTGCGGGGTGGTCGGCCTGAAGCCCACCTATGGGCGCGTCTCCCGCTACGGACTGGTGGCCTTCGCGAGCTCGCTCGACCAGGTCGGCCCGATCGCGCGAACGGTGGCGGACGCGGCGTCACTTCTCGGTGTCATCTCGGGCCACGACCCGCTGGACTCGACCTCGGTCGACGTGCCGGTGCCCGACTTTTCCGCGGCGCTCGACGGATCGGTCGAAGGGCTGCGGATCGGCGTGCCCCGCGAGTTCTTCGAGGCCGAGGGTGCGGATCCACGGACCCTCGAGCTCGTTCGCGACGCGATCGCGGTGCTCGAGAGCGCCGGCGCGCGCACCGTCGAGGTCTCGCTTCCGCACAGTCCGTACGGCATCGCGGTCTACTACCTGATCGCGAATGCGGAGGCGTCGTCGAACCTGTCCCGCTACGACGGGGTTCGCTTCGGGTTTCGCGCCGACGCCAGTGAGTTGCGCGAGATGTACGACAAGACGCGCAGCCAGGGTTTCGGTTCCGAAGTGAAGCGCCGCATCCTGCTCGGCACCTTCGTCCTCTCGGCGGGCTACTACGACGCGTACTACCGGCGGGCGCAGCAGGTCCGCACCTTGATCCGGCGCGACTTCGAGCGCGCCTTCGAGAGCTGCGACGTGCTCGCGACGCCGACCAGCCCGAGCACGGCGTGGCCGATGGGCGAACGCGTAGACGATCCGCTCCGCATGTACCTGTCCGACATCTTCACGGTGACGGTGAATCTCGCCGGTCTGCCGGGCGTCTCCGTTCCGTGTGGCTTCGACGATGCGGGTCTGCCGGCCGGCCTCCAACTGGTGGGCCGCGCCCTCGACGAGTCCGCGCTGCTGCGGGCGGGCGATGCGTACCAGCGCTTGACCGACTGGCACACGCGCTCGCCCGGGCTGTAGGTCGGTGCACATGAGGTGGCTGGGCATCGCGGCGGCGGCAGCGATCGTGATCGCGGTCGTGCTGTTCCTGGTGGTCTGGCAGCTCGTCGATCCGGACCAGATCGGATCCGCGCTCTCGGCCGAGATCGAGCGCGTCACGGGCGCCGAGGCCAGGCTCGGCGAGGTCGACTTCTCGCTCTTCCCGCTGCCTTCGCTCCGCGTGCGCGACGTGGAGCTCCACGCCCGCAAGAAGCCCCGAGGCTGGCGCAGCACCCGCGCCTTCGGGGCGCGAGAGGTGCGCGTCAGCGTGTCGCTCTTCTCTGCGCTGCTCGGGCGCGTCGCCCTGACCGGGCTCGAGCTCGAAGAGCCCGAGGTGCGCCTCGTCTTCGACGACGACGGGCGCGTAGCGCTTCCCTTCGAGCCGGCCGCCGAAGATGCTTCGGGAGGCGATGGCCCCACGCTCGCCATCCACCGCGTGCGGGTGGTGAACGGCTCGTTGGAGCTTGGCGAGTGGCGCCTCGAGCAGGTCGAGCTCGAGGGCTCGCTCGGCGCCGACCTGGCGGTGCACCTCGACGGCTCGCTCGACGTGGCCGGAGTCGGGCGCCTGCGCGACGCGAGCGTGCGCGTCTCCGGACTGCTGTCGGACGCGCTCGAGGTCGAGGCGAGTGGCCGGCTCGACGCGATGGACCTGGCCGGGATCGGCGAGCGCGTGGGACTGGACGGCATGCAGGGCTCGCTCGGCGGCGAGTTCGGCTTCGACTTCTTGGACGGCGCAGTGGACGACCTGCGTCTCGACCTGCGGCTCGCCGACGCGATCCTCGAGGTGGGCACCGTGCGCATCGAGGGCGACGTCCCGATCACCGCGGAGCCCGGTGGCCGCTGGCAGGTCGACCTGGGACCGTCCCGCGTCGACGTCGCGGGTGTCGCGAGCAAGCCGCCGCAGGCTCCACTCTCGGTGTCCGGCGACGCGCCCACGCCGGGCGCCCCGCTGGCCGGCTTGCAGTTCCGGGCGGGCGACAGCGTGCTGCCGGTCGCCGTCGACACGACCGGCAAGTCGACGATGCTCGAGCTGGGCCCCGGGGCGCTCGACCTGGCTCTGCTCCACGGCTGGCTGGAACGCGGAGCCTCCGGACTCCCGCGGTCGCTGTCCGGGCGGCTCGTGATCGACTCGCTCTCGGTGCAGGTCTCGCCGCTCGCACTCGGCGGAACGGGCTCGCTCGACGCGGTCGAAGCCGGGCTCCAGCATGGAACGGTGTCGCTCGAGGGACCGTGGAGCGCGAGCGGCAACCGGCTGGTCGCAGAGGGACTCGAGGTGGGAATCGCTGACCAGGTGTTCCTCGCAGACCTGGAGTACGACGTCGCGGTACGCCGGCTCGCGCTGCGGACGATCTCCGACGGCGCGCAGCTCGAGCCGGTGCTGATGGCGCTGCGCGGCGAGGCGGAGATCACGGGTGCGCTGACGGCCGACATCAGCCTCGACGGCCCGCCCGACCTCGCGCTCCTCAACGGCAGCGGCGCCTTCGAGCTCCGCGACGGCGAGCTGCGCGGCTTCTCCATCCTCGAGCAGGTCATGGGAGAGCTGGCGCGGCTTCCCGTGCTGCTGGCCGCCATGCGCGGACGCGACCTCTCGAAGTTCGACGAGGAGCGGTTCGAGTGGGTGTCGGCGGAGTTCGTGATCGTCGAAGGCACGATGCGCGTGTCGCCCCTGTCCGCCCTGTACCGCGGCGGCAGGGTGACCCTGCACGGCACCATCGAGCTGGCCAGCGGCGCGCTCGACCTGCGCGGGCGGATCGAGCTGTCCAAGGAGGCCGACGAGGAGCTTCTCGGCGAGGCTCCCGAGCAGCCCACGGTCATTCCGATCGAAGGGGTTCACGGTACGATCGCGCGGCCCCGCCTGGTGCTGGACCGGGACGCGCTGGCCGGCGTGGCGTCGACGCTGGCGACGAGCGGCGAGGTCGGCGAGAAGCTCGAGCGCGTGCTCGGAGCCGAGGGAGCCGAGACCATGAAGCAGATCCTGGAACAGATGCTCAAGGGAGGGCGGCGGTGAGCTTCGACACGATGCGTTTCACGGAGAAGGGGCTCGAGCTGCTCGACCAACGCGTGCTCCCGGCTCGCGAGGAGTACCTGCTGCTGGAGACGGGCGAGGAGGTCGCGCGGGCGATCGAGGACATGGTCGTGCGCGGAGCTCCGGCGATCGGTGTCACTGCGGCCATGGGTGTCGCGGTGGAGCTCGAGCGCGTCGCCGACGACGAGATCGACGACGCCCTCGTCCGCGTCTGCGAGCGCCTGCGGAACACCCGGCCCACCGCGGTGAACCTGGCCTGGGCGCTCGACCTGGTCGAGCGCGAGATCGGTGCGCTGAGGGGGAAGGCCGGAGCCGGCGAGATCCGCCGTGCTGCGAGAGCGCTGGCCGAGCGCCTTCACGCCGAGGACATCGAGATCTGCCGCGCCATCGGCGACGCGGGCTCGCCGCTGGTACCGGAGTCGGCGCGCCTGCTGACCCACTGCAACGCGGGCGCCCTCGCCACTGCCGGCTACGGCACGGCTCTCGGCGTGGTGCGCTCGGCCGCACGGGACGGCCGGCTGCTTCGCGTGCTCGCTTCCGAGACGCGGCCGTTCCTGCAGGGAGCCCGTCTCACCGCCTGGGAGCTGGCGCGCGACGACATTCCCGTCGTGCTCGTCACCGACTCGATGGGTGCGTCGCTGATGCGCCGCGGCGAAGTCGACCTGGTCGTGGTCGGAGCCGACCGGATCGCCGCGAACGGCGACGTGGCCAACAAGATCGGCACCTACGCGTTGGCGCTGGCGGCCCATGCTCACGAGCTGCCCTTCTACGTCGCGGCCCCGCTCTCGACCGTCGATCTCGACACGCCGAGCGGCGACGAGATCCCGATCGAGCAGCGCGCGTCCGAAGAGGTGTTGACGCTCGCCGGCGTCCGGATCGCCCCGGAAGGGGTGGACGCGCTCCACCCCGCGTTCGACGTGACGCCGGCCGAACTGGTGACGGCGATCATCACCGAGGCGGGCGTCGTCCAGCCCCCCTACGGGCCCGCACTGGCCCGTTTGAAGGGCGCGTAAAGAGCTGCGGCGAGAGTGGTTCCCGGGGGCGCTCCGGATTCAAAGAGCGGCCCCTCCGTGCCGATACGAGAGCCCGAGTCGGCTCGCAAGGCGCGCACTCGCAAGAACATGCCCAAGACGATAATCATCGCCGAAGACGACCGTTCCCTGGCCAGCTCGCTCGGCCGCGTGCTCGAAGCCGACGGCTATGCGTGTCACTACACGACAGACGGCGTCAGTACGGTCGAAGAGGTCAAGTCGGTCAAGCCGGACCTGATCGTCCTCGACGTGCTGCTGCCCAAGAAGGACGGCCGCACCGTCCTGACCGAGATTCGCGCCGGCGGCTGCGAGGCGCCCGTCATCAGCATGAGCGGCGTCTTCCGCGGACGTTCCACCGCAGAGGAGATGCGCGACCTGGGCGCCCAGGAGTTCCTCGAGAAGCCCTTCACCGTCCGGTTCCTGCTCGACAAGGTGCTCGAGCTGATCGGGCCGGCCGAGGAGCCCGACAGCGAGGCGGGAAAGACGAAGCTCGGTACGAAGCCGGCCGCGGAGATCCTGTGGGACGCTATGGAGGCCCGCTTTACCGGAGCGCTGCAGTTCCAGCGCGAGAAGGTCCACAAGGTGCTCATCCTGAACCGGGGCGAGCCGTCGCTGATCCGCTCGAACTCCGCACGCGAGTGCCTGGGCAGGCGTCTGCTCGCCGCCGGCCGGATCGACCGCGCCGCGCTCGACGAGTCGCTTCGGCGCTGCAAGGACGACGGCAAGCGGCAGGGCGAGGTCTTCGTCGAGCTGGGCGTCGTCACCCAGGCCGAGATCGAAGCCGAGCTGGCTGCCCAGGCCGCCGACAAGCTCCTCGGGGTGTTCAACTGGGAGCAGGGCGAGTCCTGGGAGCAGTCGGGCGTCACCACGCTGAACCACGCCTCGCCGATCGACTCCTGGTCGCCGCGCGCCATCATCCTGTACGGGGCGCAGCGGATGACCACCGCACAGATCGCGAAGGCGCTGAACCCGCGCGGCAACGTGCCGATCTCGCGGTCGGACGTCTCGCTAGACGAGCGCGAGCTGGCCGCACCGGGCATCAGCGAGTTCTTCGATGCGCTCGAGCCCGGGGCCCTGCTCGGGGACTACCTGGCGCAGCACGGGCGCGCGATCTACGGGCTGTGGCTGGTCGGAGCCCTGTCCCTCGGAGACAAGAGCGACGTGCCGGAGTGCAGCGACCCCAGGCACTCGGAGCTCACCCAGCTGCGCGCGACGATGCAGAGCCAGACCTTCTACGAGATCCTCGGCGTGGAGCCGGATGCAAAGTCCCGCAGCATCCGCAGCGCCTTCCTCGAGCTGGCCAAGACCTACCACCCCGACAAATTCTCGGCGGACCTCGAGCCGGTGCGACGCGCGGCGGGCGAGGTGTTCACGCTCATGTCGAGCGCGCACGACGCGCTCACCGACAAGGATTCGCGGCGCGAGTACGACGCACAACTGAAACGTGGTGCGAGCACCGGCAAGGACGCCGGCGAAGTCGTGACCATCCTGCGCGCCGAGTCGCTGTTCAAGGATGCCGAGGCTCTTGCCAAGCGACGCGACTACGTCGCCGCCGAGGAACTCCTGCGCGATGCGATCGAGATGAGCCCGGAAGAGGGAGAGTTCCACGCGCTGCGCGGCTGGTGTCACTTCCTGCGCAACGAGGCGTCCAAGGACGGGCGGGCCGAGGCGCTCGAGTTGTTGGAGCGGGCGATCCAGCTCGCCCCGAGCTCGACCACGGGCTATTACTACAAGGCCAAGCTCCACAAGGCCTGCGAAGAGGCGGCGGAAGCCCAGAAGATGTTCCGCAAGGTGTTGGACATCGATCCCAAGCATCAGGAGGCGATGCGCGAGATCCGGCTCGCCAGCATGCGGAAGAAGAAGCAGGGCGGCGGCCTCTTCGGCTTCGGGCGCAAGAATTAGCGGGAGCAGGACAGGCAGGGAGACGCCGTGGGAGTCGAGAAGACCGAGCAGGTCTGGCTGGACGGGGAGTTCGTTCCCTGGGATGACGCGCAAGTCCACATCCTGACCCACACGCTCCACTACGGTCTCGGCGTCTTCGAGGGCATTCGTGCCTACCGCTGCGACGACGGGCGCAGCACCGTCTTCCGGCTCTCCGACCACGTGCAGCGGCTCTACCGCTCCGCGCGCATCGTCGAGCTCGAGATCCCGCACGCGCCGGAGCAGATCGAGGCGGCGATCCTCGAGACGTTGCGCGTCAATCATCTTCCCGAGGGCTACATCCGCCCGCTGGTCTTCCTGGGCGAGGGCGCGATGGGACTGCTGCCCGCCGACAACCCGGTGCGCGTCGCCGTCATCGTCTGGCCCTGGGGCGCGTACCTGGGCGACGAAGGACTCGAGCGCGGCATCCGGACCAAGGTGTCGTCCTACACGCGTCACCACCCCAACGTCACCATGACGCAGTCCAAGACCTGCGGGAACTACGTCAACTCGATCCTCGCCAAGCGCGAGGTCACGCGCCTGGGCTACGACGAGGCGATCATGCTCGACACGAACGGGTTCGTGTCCGAGGGCAGTGGTGAGAACCTGTTCATCGTGCGGCGCGGTGCGCTGAAGACTCCGCCGCTCGGCTCCGTACTCGACGGCATCACTCGCGACTCGATCATCCAGATCGCGCGGGACAAGGGGATCGAGGTGTCAGAGCAGCCCTTCGCCCGCGACGAGCTCTACACCGCCGACGAGGCCTTCATGACCGGAACCGCGGCCGAGGTCACGCCGATCCGCGAGGTGGACGACCGCGTGATCGGAGACGGAGCGCGCGGCGCCATCACGCGGACGCTCCAGAGCACGTTCTTCGACGCCGTACGCGGTCGCGAAGGAAAGTACGACGCGTGGCTACGCGCGGTCTGACCGCGCCTCAGCCGATCGCGTAGCCGAAGAGCGCGTCGAGGATCGCCTCGACCTCGTCGGCCTTCAGCGCCGGATGGCAGGGCAGCATGAGCGCGTGCGAGCGCACGTGCTCGGCGACCGGTAGCTCCGCGATCGCGTGCGAGTCGGCCCGCAGGTGCAGCATGCGCGTCTCGATGCCGGACTGCGCCATCAGCTTGTGCAGATCCTCGGCGCTGGTACGCGAGAACCGCGTCAGCTGCAGCACGTAGCCCGCATAGGTCGGCATGCGCTCCGGCGGCGTCGGGGGCACGCGGAAGGCGTCGTAGCGCACGAGCTCCGACGAGTAGTGCGAGGCGACCTCGCGGCGAGCGGAGAGTTCCGTCTCCCACGACTCCAGCCTGCGCAGCGCGAGCGACGCGATCCCGTCCCCGATGCGACGCGTCTGCGGGTCCGCGGTCATGCGCTCGGCGAGCGCGTCCGGCAGGGTCAGCAGGGCCGGCGCGCTGCCGGGAGAGAGCGGGGCGAGCGGCATGCGGAAGACCGTCGTGCACGGGCTCCGCCCGATCCGGCTCGACTCGAAACGCGCGCCGAGGGCGGCGGTCGCGTCCTCGATCAGCTCGATGCCCGCCTCCGCCGCGAGTCCGTAGAGCGCGTCGAGCTCCGCCGGCTGTCCCCAGGGGTGCGAGACCAGCAGCGCGCGGGTGTTCTCGTTCAGCAGTTCGGGGATGCGCGCGGGGTCGAGCGTGAGGCAGTCCGCCTGCACGTCACAGAGCACCGTGCGCGCGCCAGTCGCGCGCACCGCGTCGAGCGCCGCACCCGACGAGAGGGGTGAGCAGACGACCTCGTGGCCTTCTCCGATCCCGAGCTGCCGCATCAGGCCGATGAACGTCTCGCGCACCGATGGCAGCGCCAGCGCGCGCTCCCCGCCCACGTAGCGACAGAGCTCCGCCTCGAGCCGCGCGGTCTCATCGCCGGCCTCGGGCGCGTCGGCCGCGTCGTGCAGTTCGTGCTCGGCCAGCGTCGCGCGCTCGAACGGGACCGATGCGGGTGCGGAGTGCGCCTGCCCGCGCAGCCCGTTCAGGTGCTGCTCGAGCAGCTCGAGCATCGCGTCGACCGTTACCAGCTCTTCATCGTAGTGCTCGTCGTCGTCGGCGGACTCCGGGACATCGCGGACGAGGAGCTGCTGTCCGCGCTGTCGCAGGCTGACCCTGTGGGCGCTGCCCGACCCGTCCTGTCGGCCGGAGTCGAGCAGCTCGATCAGGCCCAACCGGCAGTTGCCGCCGATCGCGAGCGGGATCTCGAAGCTGGTCCCGACGCTGATCGCCAGGTCCGGACGGATGCGGTCCTCGAGCCAGCGCACGATCTCCTCTCCGAGCTTCCGCGCACTGCGCGCGGCGATCGTGTGGTGACCGCAGACGTCCTGCATCTCGGCGCAGAAATCGCGCTCGTCGCCACCCTCCTGTCCGACGAAGGCCACCACGTTCTCGCCGCGTTCGAGCAGGCGCTCGAGCGCACAGAGCGCCAGGTAGGTGCGCCCGATCAGGACGATTCGAGGCTGCCTGCTCGTCATTCGAGTCCTCCCGGGCGACACGCCCGCACAGCTTCGTCTTCGGACGATCGAGCGAAAAAGTTCAGTGGTGCGGGGCCGTTGCAGCCCCTCCTGCGGGGCTCCTGCGGCTTCGAGAGGGGGTGCTAGGCTACGGCCGGTGACGCAGCCCGCCCCTCGAAACCCCACGCGCACGGTGCGCGCCGGTCCGGTCCGGATCGGCGGCGGCGCCCCGATCGCGGTCCAGAGCATGTGTGCAACTCACACACAGGACGTGGATGCCACAGCTGAGCAGGCGCGCGGCCTCGCCGCCGCCGGCGCCGACCTGGTGCGGGTAGCCGTCGACAGTGCCCGCGATGCGGCGGCCCTGCGCGAGCTTCGTGAGCGGGTCGACGTGGCCCTGGTGGTCGACCTGCAGGAGCACTACCGCCTGGCGAGCGAGGTGGCGCCGTGGGTGGACAAGCTCCGCTACAACCCCGGGCACCTCCACCACCATGAACGCAAGCGCACGATCGAGGACAAGGTCGCCGGCCTCGCCGCGATCGCCGGCGAGCACCAGTGCGCGCTCCGTGTCGGCGTGAACTGCGGCTCGGTCGCGCCGGAGTACGACTCCCGGTTCCCGGGCGACTCCGTCGGGGCCATGGTCGCCTGCGCACTCGACCACTGCGAGCTGCTCGACCGCATAGGGTTCAGCGACTTCGTCGTGTCGCTCAAGGACTCGGATCCCGCGAAGGTGATCGACGCGAACAAGCGCTTCGCGCTCGAGCGCCCCGACGTGCCGCTGCACCTGGGCGTGACCGAAGCGGGCCTGCTGCCCGACGGCGAGATCAAGACGCGCATCGCGTTCGAACAGCTGCTGGCGCAGGGCATCGGCGACACCATCCGTGTCTCACTGACGCTACCGAACGACCGAAAGCACGAAGAGGTCGAGATCGGACACCGCATCCTCGAAGACGTGCAGCACGGCCGCTTCCGCTCGGTGCCCGAACTCTCCGGGCTCAACATCATCTCCTGCCCGTCGTGCTCGCGCGTCGAGAACGAGGCGTTCGTGGACCTGGCCCAGAAGGTCCGCGATCTGACGCGCTACGCGTCGGAGCACGACGTGACCATCGCCGTAATGGGCTGCCGCGTGAACGGCCCCGGCGAGACCGACGACGCGGACCTGGGCCTCTGGTGCGGCCCCCGCCACGTAAACCTGAAACGAGGCACCGAGAAGCTAGGCGCCTTCGGCTACGAAGAAGTCCTGGACCGCGTCCGCACCGAACTGGACGCCCTCATCCAACGCCGCAGCTGATCGCCACGCCCGGCGGCAAAGGTATCAGAGGCGGTCGCCTTCCGAGGCGAACGCCGTCCGGCAAGGCGGGCTTTGCCCGCCGTCAGGCCGGCAAGAAACAGGAGGCGTGAGACGCGAGACCTTGTCTCGCGTCTCACGCCTCCTGCCAGGCCTTGTCCCGCAAGCTCCGGTACGCCGCGTGGATCCAGGAGACCGCGAGCGCGCCGTGGTCGGGTGGCGGCTCCGGGCTCAGCCGCCGGCTCAGTACGCCGGCGAGCAGCGCGCGGCAGGCGGTGATCTGGTCGTGACCCGACGACAGGACCTCTTCGCGGTCCCCGGTGCGCAGGACGGCCTGCGACCAGCCGATCAGGATCTCGCCCGACGCGCCCACGCAGCGCGCGATCGGCTCGGTGAACTCCTTGTTCCAGCTCAGCAGGAGGCGTGAGGAGCCGCGCGATCCGTGGTCGGTCTCGACGACCGCCTCGTCTTCGACTCCGCTCCCCTGGTCCTGCCGGCACTCCAGCATGCGGATGCGCTCGATCGGCCCGATCAGCGCCTCGACCACGTCGAGCGCGCCGGGTCCCAGGTCCATCCACGCGCCACCGCCCGACATCATCGGATCGGAGCGCCAGCCCTGCCGCGCGTCGCGCTTCGCGGAGAGTACGGCCTCGACGCCGAGCAACTTCCCGATGCGTCCGCCCGCGATGGCGACCTTGGCCTCGAGCACCGCGAGCGATGCGCGGAACGGCGCCGCGGTCACGAGCAGGCGGTTCAGTCGCTCGGCGGTGGCGTCGATGCAATCCGCGTCCTCTGGCGTGGTCGCCAGCGGACTCTCGATGAGCAGGTCGACTCCCGAGTGCAACAGCGGCAGCGCCAGGTCGAGGTGCGTCGCCGGAGGCGCGCAGATCACGGCCAGGTCCGGCACGCAGCGGTTGTGGAGCATCTGCTCCACCGACCGGAACGCGCGCACGTCCTCGGAGACCGTCAACTTCGACGGCCGCTCCTCGGGATCGACCACCGCGGCCAGGTGGAGTTCGGGAAACGCCTCGAGTGCGCTCAGGTACGGCTCGGACGCTTCGCCGAGTCCCAGGATCGCGACTTCTTTCTGTACGACTGCAGACATATCCGCTCGTTCTTCCCCACGCATTGGATGCTATCCCAAGTTCGCCGCCGACACCCACGCCCGGCCGGTCCACTTGGCGCCGTTGACGGTGCTGTACGCAAGAGCGGTGCCGCGAGGGCTGTACGGGGTCGCAGAAGCGTCGAATCGGCCCGCGCGGGTGGCGTCTCCGCGCACTCCTGCACGCTGCTGAGGACGCGCGAGTGGCGAGATTGGCGAACACCCGGAAGCCCTCGCGCCGCTTGTGAGAAGCCGCCTTCCCTCGGCCGCACTGCGCCTTCAGAGAGAACCGCGCCGGATCGATACGTGCTTGAGCACGAGCGACGACGGAGGGTCGGTTCTGGCCGATTCCAATACAGACTGGCTTCGAGCGGCGGCACGCCGCGTTCCCGGCGCGGCATTGCTTCGCCGGAGCATCGCCTCGAAGCTCGTGCTGCTGCTCCTCGGCGCCACCCTGCTGACGTCCCTCGTCCTGACCTGGGTCTCGACGCGCTCGATCGAGGCGTTTCTCCAGCGAAAGGTCGACCAGGAGTTTCCCTCCATCCTGAGCAGCACGTCCGAGCGGCTCGAGCTCTGGTACTCGCAGCGCAAGCTCGACGTCGAGACGTTCGCGCGCAGCGAGACGATCGTCGCGGGCGTGCCGGCGACGGCCGCGAGCGACGCCGAGCGCAGCGAGGTCCACGCCTACCTGTCCTATGTGCTCGATCGCTTCCCGCAGTACGTCGCGATGCTGCTGCTCGACGCCGAAGGCCGGCAACTGGCCCGCGTAGGCCGCGAGGTCGACATCCCGTCCGAAATGGCGGCTCGCCTGGCGCGGGTCTCCACCATCGCGCTCGGGCCGATCGTGCGTCTGGGCGGCCGGCGTGTGCAGATCATGTCGGCGGGCGTAGTCGACCGGCGAGACCGCGCGCTCGGCTCGCTTCACGCGGTCATGCCCGCGAGCGTGCTCGACCCGCTACTCACCAGCGATCGTCTGGGCCCCTCGGGACAGATCTTCGTGGTGGGGAGCGACGGCCGCTACCTGACACCGGCCCGCGGACGCGCGCCGGGCCAGCCCTACCTGCCTGAGCTTCCGCCGGGCGTGGCGGCCCCGGTCGTGGCGTACCAGAACGACGCGGGCGAACGGGTGCTGGCCGCTTCGCTTCCACTCGGGCGCTTCGGCTGGACGCTGGTCGTCGAGGAGAGCCGCGCCGACGTGTTCAAGCCGGCGATCGTTGCCGTGTGGCAGATCCTGGGGATCAACCTGGTCGCCGTGGCGCTCTTCGGCGGGCTCGCTTTCTGGATCGCGCAGTCGATCGTGCGTCCCATCGCCGCGCTCGCGAGCGCGGCTCGCCGCATCGCCGACGGAGAGCCCGAGGTCGTGATCGACCCACCCGACAACGAGACGGAGATCGGAGTTCTCGTCCGCGCCTTCAACCGCATGACCGTCAGGCTGAAGCGCCAACGCGTGGAGCTTCGCGAGAGCCGGGCCAAGATCGAGGACGCCAACACGAGGCTTCGCGGCCAGAACGAAGAGCTGCAGCGCGTCAACGAGGTCCTCGAGCAGCTCTCGATTACCGACGGGCTGACGCGGCTGCACAACCACCGCTTCTTCCAGGAGCAGCTGGCTCGTGAGATCGCACGCGCCGACCGCGCCGGTGGGTCGCTCACGCTCGTGCTCATCGACATCGACAACTTCAAGCAGCTCAACGACCGCTACGGGCACGCGGTCGGCGATGCCGTGCTCTGCGAAGTGGCCAAGGTCATGACGCGCATCGTGCGCGAGGCCGACGTGCTGGCTCGCTACGGGGGGGAGGAGTTCGCGCTGATTCCGGGCCAGACGGACCTTGAAGGGGCGGTCGGCCTGGCCGAGAAGATCCGTGTCGCCATCGCGCAGTCGGTGGTCGCGATCGACGACTGCGGGCGCCGCTCGACGGCGTCGGTGACCGTGTCGATCGGGGTCGCCGAGTACGAGGGCGATTCGCGGGGGCTGTTCAACGCCGCAGACCGCGCGCTCTACCGCGCCAAGGAATCGGGCAAGGACTGCGTGGTCGTCGAGGGCGTCGATTCCTGAGTCGAGTCCACGGACCCGGTGAGGCGCCCGCGGCTAGCGTCCGTCCAGCAAGGAGCCGTGTACCCAGCCGGTGTTCCCGGACGGCGCGCGCACTCGCACCCAGTCGCCGGCTTCGGACTCGGCCAGCACGCGCGTGCTCCGCGCGAGCGTCTCGATCACCGCGTAGTCCGTCGAGGGTCCCTTCCGCATGCGCACTTCGCCCGCACTCACGCGCAGGGGCGCGGGCACCCGGCTGAGCG
>JAFDDB010000161.1 GCA_019311115.1 Deltaproteobacteria bacterium | reverse complement strand
CCGACGTGATCCGGGCCATGAGCACCGAGCTGTTCCTGGACTTCATCGGCATCCGCATGGACAGCCGGAAGGCCGAGGGCATGGAGTTCACCATCAACTTGATCACCCCCGACAACGGGGAGAAGTTCCTCGTCGAGCTCAGCAACGCCACGCTGAACAACATCGAGGGAGTCCTGGCGGACGATCCCGACCTGACGATCACCATCAACCGCAGTGACCTCGAGGCGGTGATGATGGGTGCCAAGACACTGGCGTCCCAGATCGCGGACGGCACGGCGAAGGCCGAGGGCAACACCGAGATTCTGCAGCAGCTCGCCTCGACGCTGGTCGTGTTCGATCCCCGGTTCGAGATCCTGCCGGGCACTCGGCGTTCCGCCACGCCGGAAGACCTGAACGATTTCGAGTACGGCCCGTTCGAGATCAGGGGAGAATGATGCCAACAAGAATGATGCCAACAAGACAGGCAGCGATCCTCGGGGTGATCGCTCTCGGGTTGCCGCTGCTGCTGACTGCCTGCCCCGGCGAACCCCCTCCCGAGCAGTTCGCGATCCCTCCGCCGGAAACCTCCCCTGCGGACGAGGCCACTCCCGGTCCGCACCAGCAGCCGTTCGGAGGCGTGATCGGCAACACGGTCGCCGAATCGGTGCCGGCGTGGCCGGACATGCCGCGAGCGCCCGAAGGCGCACCCAACGTCTTGCTCGTCATGCTCGACGACGTCGGGTTCGCGCAGCTCGGCGCCTACGGTGCGCACCGCATCCAGACTCCACACATCGACCGGCTGGCCGAGGGCGGACTGCGCTACAACAACTTCCACGCCACGCCGCTGTGCTCGCCGACACGCGCTGCAATCCTCACCGGACGCAATCACCACTCGGTCGCCATGGGCATGATCTCCGAGTTCTCGACCGGCTTCCCCGGCTACACCTCCCGGATGCCGCTGTCCCGCGGCATGCTGTCCGAAGTGCTGTCGCCGGCGGGCTGGTCGACCTTCGCGCTCGGCAAGTGGCATCTGACGCCGTCCGAGGACGTCAACCTCGCGGCGAGCCGCAGGTGGTGGCCGCTCGGCCGAGGCTTCGATCGCTACTACGGCTTCCTCGGGGGTACCACCAGCCGCTACGTCCCCTGGCTCACGCACGACAATCACTTCGTGCGGCCGCCGGCGACGCCCGAGGAGGGCTACCACCTGCTCACCGACATGGTCGAAAGGGCGCGCGAGTACATCCTCGACGTCAAGCACGTCGACCCCGAGCGGCCCTTCTTCATGTATTTCTCACCCGGCGGCGCGCGCGCTCCGCACCACGTCCCCGCGGAGTGGATCGCGCGCTACCAGGGCCAGTTCGACGAGGGCTGGGACCATTACCGCGAGCAGGCGCTGCAGCGACAGATCGAGCTCGGCGTCGCCCCCGCGGGTACGAAGCTGTCGCCGCGCGACGCCTCGATCCCGGCGTGGAAGGACCTCGCGCCGAAGCAGCGGGAGATCTTCGCTCACCAGATGGAGGTGTTCGCGGCCTATGTATCCTTCGTCGACCACCATGTTGGCCAACTGGTGCAGCTGCTCGAAGAACTGGGCCAGCTCGACAATACCCTGATCCTCATCACCTCCGACAACGGGGCGAGCGTCGAGGGAGGCGCGGAGGGCTTGCCCAACGAGGTCCTGTTCTTCAACAACGTGCAGGTCCCGCTCGACACCATCGCCGCCGCCAAAGATGCGTGGGGCGGTCCCACGACCTTTCCCATCTACGCTGCGGGCTGGGCGTGGGCCGGAAATACGCCATTCCTGCGCTGGAAACGCGACACGGCCCGCGGCGGGGTAGCCGAGCCGATGATCGTCCACTGGCCTGCCGAGATCGCGGCCCGCGGAGAGATCCGCACGCAGTTCACCCATGCCATCGACGTCGTACCCACCGTGCTGGACCTGCTGGACATCGAGTTGCCCGCCTCGATCAACGGCGTGGCACAGGCGCCCTTGGAGGGCGTGAGCTTTGCCTCGACCTTCGCCGATGCCGATGCCGAGCTGCAGCGCGACGCGCAGTACTTCGAGATGGTCGGCCGCCGCGCCATCTATCACGAAGGCTGGCGTGCCTACGCGCCCTGGACCTTCGGGCAGGAGATCCGCGCCGAGGACCTGGCCGACGCGAAGTGGATGCTGTTCCATATCGACGAGGACTTCTCGGAGTCAACCGACGTGGCCGACAAGTACCCCGAGAAGCTCGAAGAGCTGCGGGAGCTCTGGTGGACCCAGGCCCGACGCTTCGGCGTGTTGCCGCTCGACGGCCGTGGAGTCACCCGCCAGGCCGCGCCCAGGCCGCAGATGGCCGCACCGCGCAGCCGCTACGTCTATTACGCCGGCGGTGGCGAGGTCGCCTCGGCGGCCGCCGCGAAGGTGCTGAACCGCTCGCATACAATTACCGCCGACGTGGTCATCCCGAAGGATGGTGCCGAGGGCGTACTGCTCGCCCACGGCGGCCGATTCGCCGGTTACTCCTTCTTCGTAAAGGACGACCGCCTGCACTACGTCCACAACTACGTCGGCCTCGAGGAGTACGCGCTTACCTCGTCGGTCGAGTTGCCGGCGGGTGCGGTCACGCTGCGCTACGAGTTCCAGCGCACCGGCCCGCCGGACTTCGCGGCCGGCAAGGGCTCCCCGGGTATCGGCAGGCTCTACATCGACGGCAGCAAGGTCGGCGAGACGGAGATCCCGGTCACCGTACCCCTCGCGTTCGCGCTGTCGGGCGAGGGCCTGTGCGCCGGTTGGGACAGCCTGTCCCCCGCCGCCTCTGCCTACGACGACGAGTTCCGCTTCAGCGGCACGCTCCGCCAGGTCGTGGTCGAACTGGTCGACTAGGATCGAGAGCGGCACTTCGACGCTGGCCAGAATCGTTTGACAATACAGGCGCCGCTCGCGAGGATCGGCGTCGCCTCAAGATGGGAGATCGTCTGCATGCCGACTCGACGCCGGTTCCTACAAGCTCTGCCAGCGGCGGGAGCCCTGCTCGCCGTTCCTGGCCGTGCGGCATGGGCCGCGGTGCCCGTCATGACGAAGAAGAGCCAGAGCGAAACGACGCCAGATCAGGCGCTCGCGTCACTCGAGAGCGGGAACGAGCGCTTCGTCAGCGGCAAACTGCTGGAGCGCGACCTCATGGCCCAGGTTCGCGCCACCGCGTCCGGCCAGTTCCCGTTCGCGTCCGTACTCGGCTGCATCGACTCCCGAGTGCCTCCCGAGTTGGTGTTCGATCAGGGAATCGGTGACATCTTCAGCCCGCGCATCGCTGGGAACTTCGCGAACACCGACATCATCGGGAGCCTGGAGTTCACGACGAAGCTCGCCGGCGCGAAGCTGATCGTCGTGCTCGGCCACACCGAGTGCGGCGCGATCATGGGCGCTTGCGATGGAGCGCAGCTCGGGAACCTGACCCACACCCTCAGCAACCTCGCGCCGGCGGTGTATGCGGCGAAAGGGATCCCCGGCGATCAAAGCTCGAAGAACGCCGCGTTCGTGAGCGAGGTCACCCGACAGAACGTGCGCCTGACCGTTCAGGCGCTGACCGATCGAAGTTCCGTGCTTGCCGGTCTCGTCGAGGCGGGGAACCTCAGGGTGGTCGGTGCAATGCACGACGTGGGCACCGGCCGGGTCAGCTTTCTCGACTAGCGCCGGTCAGATCACGGGCAGCTCGTAGCGCAGGATGACGCGGAAGTCCGTTGCGGTCTTCGGGGTCCCCTGGTCGTGGTGCCACGACCCGCGCAGCCGGAGCCACAGGCTCTTCAGCGATCCTCTTCCGATCCGGTAGTCGACGGTGACGTCGAGCTCGCGCGAGTCTCGTCGTTCGCCCGCGACCTTGCCGTTCCAGCCCTGCGCGAAGTTCGCGACCGCCGAGAGATCCTCGACGCCGAGGCGTGAGAGGTCGTAGGAGAGGCTGATCAGCGCCGCCTTCTCCCCGGCACGGGTGTACGAGCGCTGCATCAGGCTGATGTACGTAGGGTTGGAGCCGTAGAAGTTCTCGATCCGCCGATCGTCGTCGGTGACGGCGAACGCGAGGCGTGCGACTGCACCGAGCCAGCTTGCGGCGCCGCGCAGGCCGAGATTCCAGGTCTCGAACGACGATCCCGCGATCAGTTCGTCCCCCACGCTCTGCTGGTGCGTGAACTGTGCGTCGATGCGGAAGTCGACGGCGTCCGTCAGGGGCATGGAGTAGTGGGTCTCGGCGTAGACGGTCGCGAGCAGGTCGGGGACCACGAATGCCGAGACACCGGCGTGAAGCGCCTCGCCCGGAGACCACAGCACGTCGGCGAACGCCGCCCCGCGGTCCTGCGAGACACCGGCCCGATTCGAGAGGGGGTCGAAGTCGTCGTCGTTGCGGCCCTTGAACCTCCACGCGTAGCCCGCGGAGAAGCGCAGCGACCCTCTTTCCTTGGCGAACTTGACCGCCTCGAAGGTGTTGGGCGTCATCCGGTTGTCCTGCTGGTTCAGGTAGGGAAGGTCGAGCTTCTGGCGAAAGCCGGTCAACGTGAAGTCGCCGTGGCGGAGCTTGGCGTTCGCCACGCCCAGAACCGTGTACCCCTTTTGGCCCGGCCGCAGCAGCAGCGTGCCGTCCCGACTGTCGGAGGCGTTCACGGGCTGCGACGTGAAGGTCTCCAGTTCGACGGCGAAGCGCTCCTTCAGCCAGCCGGAGTGGTAGTAGAGCGAGCCGCCCATTGCCCACGCCTCGCTCACGAGACGATTGGTCCGGTCCCGTCGGAAGTAGTACGTGCGGTAGCGCAGGTACAGCTTCGAGTCCGAGAAGAAGGGCGGCAGCGGCTCGATCCGCTTCTGGATCGAAGGGAACAGCGGCGTACGAACGTGCGGCTCTGGATAGGCTTGTTCGAGCGGGCTCTCGATCTCGTAGATCGAGGCCGCAGCCGGTCCCTGCTCGAGTTCCCGCTCCTGCGCGGCGACTGGAGACGCGGCGAGCAGCCCCAGCGCCGCGACGAGCGGCAGGGCGATTCGCGCATGTCGGGCTACGGTGGAGAGCCGCCTCATCGACGCCTCAGAACGGCCAGAAGAACGGGATCAGGAACACGCTGATCAGCAGGAACAGGGCGACTAGCGGCCCGCCTACCTTCGCGTAGTCTCCGAAGCGGTACTCACCGGGTCCGAACACCATCAGGTTGGTCGTCGTACCGATCGGAGTCAGGAACGCAGTCGACGCCGCTACCGCGATGGTCATCATGAGCGGATGGGGATCGACGCCGAGGCCCACGGCCGCCGTCAGTACGATGGGCGACATCAGCACGGCCGTTGCAGTGTTGCTCATGACCTGGCTCAGCGTGGTCGTGATCACGAACACGCCCGCCAGCACCGCGACCGGGCCGAACTCGCCCAGCGTTGCGACCAGCAAGTCTGCGACCTGCCTGGCGCCGCCGGTCGACTCGAGGGCCGTGGCCATCGGCAGCATGGCAGCGATGAGGATGACCGTCGACCAGGAGACGGCGCGGTAGGCGTCGAGCGTCGTCAGACAGCCGGCGAGGATCATGGCGGTGCCTGCCAGCAGCGCGGCGATCGCCACCGGCGTCGCACCCGATACCATCAGTCCCACCATTCCGACCAGGATCGCGACCGCCAGCCCGGACCTCAGCGAGAGATGGGTCACCTGGCGCGCGACCTCTTCCGGTCGTCCGACTACAACGAGGTCCGCGTGCTGGTCCTGCAGGCTTTCGATCCTGTTCCAGGTGCCCTTGGCCAGGATCGAGTCGCCGAATTGAAGCGGCTTGTCCATCGGCAGCGGAGCGGACCCGCGCCTCACGCCGAGCACGATCATCCCGAACTCGGCGGCGAGCCGGTCTGCCGGCACGACCTCGCCGATGAGGCGTGAACGCGGCGTCAGCAGGACCTCGACGATTCCGAGTTCGCGCGAGAGCAGTTCGCCCAGACCGCGCGACTCGTCCACCGGGAGCACGCCGAGTCGGAGCTCGATCTCGGCGCGGTGGATGGCCTCGGCCGCTGCGCTGACAGTGAGCACGTCGTCGACCTCGATGCGTCGCTCCGGGTCGGGAATCGACTCGGGCTGGGCGCGCAAGCGGTCGACGGTCGCGTTCAGGGATTCGAGCAGTCCCGACTCCGGCCCGGCGGGGCGGGGCATCGATCCGACGAGCAGTGCCGTGATCCCGAACTCCGAAACCAGTCCCGACTCGCCGAGGGTTGCACCAACCAGCGGAGACCCCCCGAGGACGTGGAGGCGATAGATCTCGCCGTCCAGCGCGTAGGTCTCTGCCAGGTCCTCGAGCACGCCCGCGAGCGGACGCGGAGCGGGCGCCGTCGCGCGTCGCGGAAGCAGACGGCGGCCGACGACGACCATGTACACGACCGCCGTTAGCAGGAGCGGCAGCCCGATCAGCGAGTACTCGAAGTAGTCGAACGGGCGCAAGCCGTGAGACGCGAGCGCCTCGGCGACGACCAGGTTTGGAGGGGTGCCCGTCAGTGTCAGGACGCCGCCAGCGTTTGCGGCGAAGGCCAGTGGCATCAGGAAGGCGGAGGGGACGCTGCGCGCGCCCCACGCGGCGATGACCACCGCCGGCATCAGCGTCGCCACTGTTCCGGTGTTCGAGATGAACGCCGAAAGGGCGGCGGTCCCGACCATCAGCACGACCAGCAGCCGAAGGGCACTCCCCCGCGCGAGAGCGATCAACTGCTCACCGGCCCAGGCCGTGACTCCCGTACGTGTCAGGCCCTCTCCGACCACGAAGAGCGAGCCGACGAGGATGACGGTGGAGTTGGAGAAGCCCGCGAAGGCCTCTCCCATGCTCACGAGCCCGGTCACGTAGAGCGCGAGCAGAGAGGTGATCGCGACGAGATCGGAGGACAATCTGCCCCACACGAAGAGGACGATCGTCACCCCGAGGATGCTGAAGGCGACGGCTACGTCACTCATTCCGGACGACCCTCCTCTCGGACCCTCGATCCACGTAACTGAGCGCCGTTCGAGGCAGCCGACTATACCCTGAGCACACCCGCGATGGAGGGAGCCTTCCCTCCTGATTGCGGGTCAGGCGGTCGCCCGGGATCCGCTGCAGAGTCAACTGCTTCGTCGAGCCGGTGTGCGGGAAGTGTGCGAGGTTGGCGCTGGCTCAGGTGGGGTAGGGCGCGAGTCCAGCAGCCGGAGGAGCCCCGCCGCCTCCTGCACGAACCTGCCGTCCCACGCGTGCTGCGCCTGGTTCAATTCCGCGAGCCTGCGCTCGATCCAATCCCACCTGCGGTAGCGTGGCTTGTCCGCAACCCAGCCAGTCTCGTCGAGCCCGACACCCCGGTCTGTGAGGAGGTCGTCCCGGATCGTGATGCGCCGCTCGGGGTCGGGCTCGATGCTGTCAACCTAGCGCTAGCAGAGCTTCGTGAAACGACGGTGCGGCCGGTGAAACGGCGGTAAGCGCCGTGAACCGACGACGCGCGCGAACATCGCGTAGCTGAAGAACAAATCGCCTAACTACGCGACTCCGCGTGGTGGAGCTGAACGGGATCGAACCGTCGACCTCCTGAATGCCATTCAGGCGCTCTCCCAGCTGAGCTACAGCCCCACGGGTCCGCGGTCCGCGGAGGACAGGACGGTAGCCGT
>JAFDDB010000160.1 GCA_019311115.1 Deltaproteobacteria bacterium | reverse complement strand
TGGGCCCAGCCGTCGAGCCGCGCCCGCTGCCGCCGGACCAGCCGCAGGCCCAGGGCGCCGAGTCGGTCCTCGAGCTGCGCGCGGTCCGGGGCGACGAGCGCCGCCGCGGCGGTCGGCGTCGCGGCACGCGCATCGGCGACCAGGTCCGTCAGCACGATGTCCACTTCGTGGCCGATGGCCGAGACGACGGGCGTCTCCGCCTCGAAGACGGCGCGCACCAGCTCCTCGCGGTTGAAGGTCCACAGGTCCTCGATGGAGCCCCCTCCGCGCGCCAGCACGATCACCTCGATGTCGGGCTGCGCGTCGAGCAACTGCAGGCCGCGGACGACCTCGCGCCAGGCGTGCTCGCCCTGCACGCGCGCATCGACCACGACCACCTCGGCCGAGCTGCCGCGCTGGCGCAGCCCGCGGACGAAGTCGTGGATCGCCGCGCCCCCGGTCGAGGTCACCAGGCCGATCCGCGCCGGCATGAAGGGCAGCGCGGTCTTGGCCTCGTCGTCGAAGAGCCCCTCTTCGAGCAGGCGCTGCCGCATGCGCTCGAAAGCCAGCCGCAGCGCGCCCTCGCCCGCGGGCTGAACCTGGTCGACGATCAGCTGGAGCGCGCCGCGATCCGGGTACACGTCGAGCCGCGCGAGCACGCGGACCTGCAGGCCGTCCTCCAGGTCGAATCCGACCTGCTCGGCGCTGCGCCGGAACAGCGCGCAGTGCAGCTGCGCGTCCTCGTCCACCAGGTCGAAGTAGACGTGGCCGGGGCGCGAGCGGTGGAAGCCCGAGATCTCTCCCTCGACCCAGACCTGGCCGAAGTGGTCGCGCAGCACGCCGCGGAGTTCCGCGACGAGGTCCGAGACGCGGAGCACGACCGGCTCGCGATCGAAGAGCGACTGCGTCACGGCCGCGAGCTTAGCGCAGCCGGGATTCCGCCCTCGCCCGGGACCGGGCTCGGCTCAGTGCTGCGCCGCCGTCTCCGTGGGCTGGAGCTTGCTGAAGATGTTCCAGCTCTTCAGCAGGTCGATCGCGCGCGTGAGCTGGCGGTCGACCTTGAGCTGCCGCTGGAACGCCTCGGCCTTGGTACTGGGCACGGACGCGGCCTTCGCTTCGGGCTTTTCCTCGCGCGTCGAGAAGTGCCCCTCGAGGTCCTCCTCGCCGAAGCTCCGCCCGGACTCGGTCTCGTCGAGCGCCTTGACCTCGGCCTCGCTGTACCGCTCGACGACCACGTCGGGCTGGATGCGGACCTCCTGGATCGACCGGCCGGTCGGCAGGTAGTAGAGCGCGGTGGTCAGGCGCAGCCCGCCCTCGTTCTCGAGCGGGATGATGGTCTGCACCGAGCCCTTGCCGAACGTCTCCGTGCCGATCACGAGGCCGCGCTTGTGGTCCTGCAGGCTGCCCGCGACGATCTCCGACGCCGAAGCGCTGCCCCCGTTGACGAGCACGACGATCGCGTAGTCCGGCTGGGTGCCCTCGGCCTTGGCATGCCACTCCATGCGATTGCCGCCACCGCGGCCTTCGGAGTAGACGATCATCCCCGCGTCCACGAACAGGTCCGAGACGCGCACCGCCTGGTCGAGCAGGCCGCCGGGGTTGTCGCGCAGGTCGAGGACGAGCCCCTTCAGCGAGCCGCCCTCTTCCCGGGCCTTGTCGAGCGCCTCGATCAGATCGTCGACGGTGCGCTCCTGGAACTGGCTCAGCCGCACGTACGGCAGGCCGGGCGAGATCATGTGCAGGGTGACGCTCGACACCTTGATCGAGTCGCGCCGCAGCGTGAACGGCTTTGGCGTGGCCCAGCCGTCGCGCAGCACCATGATCAGGATGGTGGTGCCGCGCTTGCCCCGCATCAGCTTCACCGCCTCGATCAGGTTCATGTCCTGCGTCGAGCGGCAGCTCTCCTCGGTCGTGTCCGGGCAGACGGCGACGATCTGGTCGCGCGCGCGGATGCCGGCGCGCGACGCCGGCGTGCCGTCGATCGGCGAGACCACCGTGACGTAGCCGTCGCGCTTGGTGATCTCGATGCCCAGGCCCTCGAACTCGCCGCGCGTGTCGAGTTGCACCTCGCGGAACAGCTCGGGGGCCAGGTAGGACGTGTGCGGATCCAGCGTGTCGAGCATGCCCTCGAGCGCACCCTCGACCAGCGCGTGCTCGTCCACGCCCTCGACGTAGTGCTGCTTGACCAGGTGCAGCACGTTCGTCACGACCGCCAGGTCCTCGTAGTTCGACGCGGCCACCGTCTGGCGCAGGTTCCCACTGGCCACCAGCAGGATCACGGCCAGGAGCGAGCCCAGCGTCAAGGTGCTCAAGAATCGAAGCTTGCCCATCTGGTTCCTTCTCCGTCCCATCTGACTTCCTATCCGGCCGAGCGGCCGAGCGGCCCCGCGTGCGTCACGCTACTCGAGCCACGCCTCCGGATCGACCGCCTGCCCGCCGTCGCGGATCTCGAAATACAGTCCAGGGCCCGTCAGCGACCCGGTCTCGCCCACCGCGCCGATCACCTGATCGGCCTTCACGTACTGATCGGCGTGCGCGGCCAACTCCTCGAGGTATCCCGAAACGGTCATGTGCCCCTGTCCGTGGTCCACGATCACCATCTGTCCGTAGCCCCGGAACCACCCCGCGAAGAGTACCCTTCCGCGCGCGACCGCGCGCACGGGGCTGCCTTCGGGAGCCTCGATTTCGATGCCATTCCGCAGGGTTGTGGTGCCGAACTCAGGGTCGACCTGACGTCCGAAGCCCAGCCGGAGCACCCCGCGCACCGGCCACGGGACGCTTCCCTCGACCAGTCCCGGACCGGCGGAGGCGCCGCCCGAGGGCAGCTGCTCGAGCTTCTCCTCGAGGCGACGCGCAGCTTCGCGCAGCTCTCCGGCCGCGCGTAGCTCGCGGTCGGCCCGCGAGTTCAGCAGGGCCACCACGTTGCGACGCTCGACCAGGTTCTGGCGCACCTCTTCCTCGCGCGCATCCACCGCGCGCCGCGCGCGCGCCAGCTTGGCCACGACCGCCGCGCGCGACTCGAGCGCGCCGTTGCGCTCCTCGCGCAGCCCGCGGTAGCGCTCGAACAGCTTGCCGTCGCTCTCGAGCACGTGCTCGAGCCCGCGGCCGCGCCGGGCGACGCGCTGGAAGTCGCGCGCAGAGTAGAGCGCCGTGTAGCCGCCCGCCGCGCGGAACTTGTAGAGGGCGACGAGCCGGCCCGCGACCTGCTCCCTCGCCCGCGCCAGCGTCTCGTCCATCTCGGCGACCTCGGCCTCGGCTCGGGAGAGCTCGCGCCGCGCCATGCGCTGGCGGCGCCGCAGCTGCTTCAGCTCGGCACGGGTCGCCGTGAGCTCCCGGTCGATCTCTTCGAGCTCGCCCAGGTACCCCGCGGCCTCCTCCGAGTACTCGCGCGCGCGCGTCTCGCGCTCGTCGATCTGCTGGCGCAGCTGATCGAGGCGCTGCTCCGCGTCTCCGCTGGCCTGTGCCGGGACCTGCGTCGGCCAGGCGACCGCGAACAGCGCGCAGGCGACGAGCGCGCTGCGCACTACGGCGACTCCTCGATGTACACGAGCGACAGCACCGACCCGCCGACTCCGAGCCCCGCACCGAGCAGGATCAGCGCGATGATCTCGGTGACGCCGAAGAACGACGGCGCCGCGCGCCCGAGCAACAGCTGCACGGCTTCGCCCGCGGACGGCAGCGCACTGCTGAACGCCAGCCAGAGCAGCAGCAGCGCGGTGCCGGCACCCGTGGCCCCCTGGAGCGCACCTTCCAGGTAGAAGGGAAGCCGCACGAAGAGGCCGCCGGCCCCCACGAGCCGCTGGATCTGGATCTCGTCCGAGCGTGCATACACCGCCAGGCGTACGGTGCCCGCCACGATCACGGCCAGCACCAGCATCAGGCAGCCGCCGAAGCCGGCACCGATCCACTCGAGTGCGCGCAGCACGCGCGCGTAGCCTTCGACCCAGGCCTCGCCGTAGCGAACGTCGTCCACCCCGTCCGCCTCGGCGAGGCGCGACGCCACGCGCCGCACCCCCTCCGGAGTGCGCGCCTCGGGGATCAGCTGGATCTCGAACGACGCGGGAAGCGGGTTCTCCCGCATGTCCTCCAGGATCGTGGCCTCGGACCCCAGGTCCTCGCGCAGACGCGAGAGCGCGCGCTCGCGGCTCACGAAGGTGACCGAGTCCACGCTGTCGATCCCGCCGAAGCGCGCGGCCAGGTCCGCCACGACGGCCTCGTCGGGCTCGCCCGGCGTCAGGAACGCGACCAGCGTCAGGTCGGCCCCGGCCGTCTCGAGCACCGTGCGCATGTTCTGCACCACCAGCAGGTAGGCGCTCAGCATCAGCAGGCCGGCGGCCATCGTGCTGACCGACATCAGGAAGACGAGCGGCGCCTGGCGCAATCCACGCAGGCCGTCCCGCATCGAGGTGCCGAGTCTGCGCAGCGAGCGGACGTCGATCACGCCGAGGTCGAGACCGCCCGGCGCACGCTGCCGGGATAGGAGTCCGGGGCATTGTCCTGCACGAGGGCGCCTCCCTCGAGCACGAGCAGGCGGTGGCGGTAACGCTCGAGGAGCGTGGGATCGTGCGTCGCGACGATCACGGTCGTTCCGCGCGCGTGCGCGTCGGCGATGATGTCCATGATGTCGCGGGCCAGGTCGGGGTCCAGGTTGCCCGTGGGCTCGTCGGCCAGCACGAGCGGCGGATCGTTCACGAGCGCGCGTGCGATCGCCACGCGCTGCTGCTCACCCCCCGAGAGCGCGCGGGGGCGGTGGTCCAGGCGGTGTCCCAGGCCCAGGCGCTTCAAGATGCTCCAGACACGCGCGCGGATCTCGCGCCGCGAGGCTCCCGCGATCTCGAGCGTCACCGCCACGTTCTCGAAGACAGTGCGCTCCCCCAGCAGCTTGAAGTCCTGGAAGATCACGCCGATCTCGCGCCGGAGCTGGGGCACCTGCGAGGACGAGAGCCGCGACAGGTTGCGGCCCGACACGAGCACCTGCCCGGCTGAAGGCGCCTCGGCCGCGAAGAGCAGCCGCAACAGCGACGTCTTGCCCGCGCCGCTCGCGCCGGTCAGGAAGACGAACTCACCGCGCTCCACGTGCAGCGATACGTCGCGCAGGCCGAATGCCCCGCCCGCGTAGCGCATATCCACGTGATACATCTGAATCATGGGTCGGCTTCCGGGGAGAAGGCCTGCCCGCGGGCTCAGCTCTCTGCGAGATGCCCCACGATCAGCTCGCCTAGCGGCGTGTCGGTGATCAACCCGTCGCCGAACTCCACCGTCGCGCCCCCGCGGCCCGGCGAGTCGAAGGTGAGCTGAGTGTTCGGGCCGGCCTGCGCCTCGAACCCGGCGGCCTCGTCGAGCTCGCCGTTCTTCAACGAGCGCAGCATCTGGCGATGCTGGAGCTCCATCAGCTCGCGGACGACCTCGGGCAGGCCGTCCGACTCGACGTGCTGCGCATAGTCCATTTTCTTCGAGTAGAGGATCACACCGCCCTCGTACAGCAGCGTGATGATCTTGGGATTCGCCTTTCCGCTGTCCTCGGTCTGCACGTGAAACATGCGTCCCTTGTAGCGGACGTTGGTGTTGAATCCCCCGATCATGTCTCCCCCGGTGCGCTCTTCGCGTGCGAGTGTGCGGGACGCGCCGGGGGGCCGCAACCGCCCGCCGCCGCTTCGGTTTCTATCGGCCTCGACAACGTGAAGTTGACCCCTCCACGACACCTCGGAAGGCGCGGCACCGGGGCCGACGCGGCGCCCCGGAAGGGACGAAAGGGCGCCCCGGGGTCGCGCCCGGGACGCCCAGGGAGGCGGCGGGCGCTCGCGCGCCTGCCACCAGGGGGGCTCGTCAGTCGCGGCGCCGGCGTCTCGCGACGAGAGCCGCACCACCACAGAGCAGCAGCGCCACGGGCACGGGTTCGGGCAGCTGCGCCGCACCGCTGCCGGGCGAGGGGCTCGCCATCGAGGCGAAGTCGGCGGCGTTGTCATCGGTGTCGACGTCGGCGAAGAGCCGGGCCAGACTCTGGCCCGCGGCGACGTCCGGCGCGGGCCCGCCCTCGCCCGCGAACACGTCGCCGGCACCGAAGACGCCGTAGCCGAGAGCGTCGACCACCTGTCCCGAGACGTCGAGCAGCCGGATGGAGTCGGGCCCGTTCTGGAAGTCGAAGGCCAGCACGAGATCCGCGTTCGGCACCTCGCTCTCTCCCCCGCTCCCGCTGGCGACGACGAAGAAGCCGTCGCCCGGGATCGCGCCCGAGAGCTCGAGCCGCGGACCGCTTGCGCCGTTGGCCCCGTTCACCCCTTCGAGGGTGAAGCCGTCGAGCCCGGTCCCGGGCGCTCCGTACAGCTCGACGAAGACGCGGCCCGCGTCGGCGCCGGCGGCGTCGTACAGCACTTCACTGATCCAGAGCGCGCGGGCCGCTCCGGGCCAGAGGCCCGACAGGAGGGTGGTCACGATCAGCAGGTTCCGGTTCACGGTGTACTCCTCTGCGGGGATGGTTGGGGTGCGCCGGCCTCGAGCCGCGAGAACGTTCCGCCGGTCCAGGCGTCGAGCTGGGCGGTCAGCTCGCTCGCGCGCAGCGCGAGCGCGTCACGCTCACCGGCCGGCGCCGTCGAGTGCTCCGCGAGCACGCGCTGGCGTTCGAAGTACAGGCGGTTCACGCGCTCGAGGATCTGGTCGCGCAGCTCGATTACCTCTCGCCGTTCGCGCGAGATCGCGAGCTGGTCGTCGGGCTCGGTCAGGCGGCCGAGCTCCCAGGTGAGCTGGACGTCGAAGGCGACCCGCGTGTCGGTGGCGCGTCCCGAGTCGAGCAGGTCGTGCAGCGCGCCCGAAGAGAAAGTCTGGTCCCGCTCGGCATCGCGATCGTGGTCCCGCTGCCACCCAGCGCCCACCCGGAGCTGCGGCCACCACGCGGTGTCGCGCGCGCGCTCGGACAGCCTGCGCATGCGCGCCGGAGACAGTCCCTGGTAGGCGATCACGGCGCGCTGCAGCTGGACCGGGTCGACGGCGCCGCGGCGGTAGCCGCGCGGCTCGAGTGCGCCCGTTCCAGCGGCGGCCCCGGTGCGCGACAGAGGCACGCGGGCAACGCCGCCTCGCGTGGTCACCACCAGACCGTGCTCCACCGCGACGGCCGCAAAAGTCTCTCCCTCGACGACCGTCTCGAGCACGCCCGAGCCGAGCCGGTCGAGACGGGTGCGTAGCAGCCCGCGCGACGACGCGAGCCACACGTAGTCGCCTGTTCGCGCCAGGCCGCGCAGCTCGCCCGCGACCTCCACCCGCTCTGCGCGGTCGCCCTCCAGGACCCAGAGCCCGCGCGGCACCGCGAGCAGCACCCCTCGCTCGGTCTCGGCGGCGCCCGCCAGCTCCCACCAGCCGGCCTGCAGGCCGCGCAGACGGGGCGCGAAGACTCCCCCCGCGCCGCGCTGCCAGAGCGCGCCCTCGACCGCGACCCAGACCTGCGACCCGGCTGCGCGCACCGCGAAGAGCGAGCCGGTCGGCAGACCCGTGTCGAGCACGAAGTCGCTCGCGTCCGCAGCGCGTGCGTAGAGACCGGTGTCGGTCGCGGCCCAGACCGCTCCGTCGGGCGCCGCGGCGAGCGCGCGCGTGCGCGCGCCGGCACCGAGCACGTGCGCGCGCGGCGCCGACCCGGG
>JAFDDB010000159.1 GCA_019311115.1 Deltaproteobacteria bacterium | reverse complement strand
GCCGAAGAGAGGAGGCACGCTCGTATGCGGCGAGGCCTCATCGAGCTCGAAGACCAGATGGGCGACACGCTCGCCTTTGCGGGGCGCGGGGAGTAGTAGCCGGGGCGCATGACCGATCAAGACGAACAGAGGGGATCCGCATCGATTGTCCGCCGGCTCATGTTGCCGGTCGGGCTGGCAGTTGCGACGCTCGCCTTGAGTCTGGGCTTTACGTTCTGGCGCGCGTCGGAGCCTGAGGAGCCGGAGAGGCCCGATGCCTCGGTGCGCTTCGACTCCCGCCGCTCGGCGGATGCCGCGAACGACGGAACTTCGGCGCTGACCTCCGCGATCTCCGACACGGTGGAGTTCGTGGCGCCGGACAACGAGGGCAGGTCGGGCGAGCCCAGGGGCGCCAAGGGCGACCTGCCCATGCCCTTCGACTGCATCATCGAGCCGTCCGAGATAGCCGACGTCGGCAGCCCGGTCACGGGCGTGATCGAGACGATCTACGTCGAGCGGGGCGACGAGGTCGAGGCCGGACAGGTGGTCGCGGAGCTCGAGTCCGGTGCCGAGAAGGCCGCCGTGCGGGTCGCCCGCGCGCGCGCCCGCATGGACGGCGACGTCCGGTCGCGCGAGGCGAGCCTCGCGCTCGGCGCGCAGCGCCGCGAGCGGGCGAAGGAGCTGTTCGAGCACAACGCGCTGTCGCTCGACCTGCGGCAGGAGATCGAGACCGAGGCCGTGCTGGCCGAACTCGAACTCACGCGCGCCCGCGAAGAGAAGGACCTGGCGAAGCTCGAACTCGAGCGCGCGATCGAGGCCCTCAAGCGCAGAACCGTGCGCAGCCCGATCCCCGGCGTCGTGGTCGAGCGGATGCTCTCGCCCGGCGAGGTCGTCGACGAGGAGCCGATCCTGAAGATCGCGCAGCTCGACCCGCTGCGCATCGAGGTGATCCTGCCCTCGGCCATGTTTGGCACGGTCAAAGTCGGAATGTGGGGTGCGGTGATTCCGGAGATGCCGGGAGACCGCGTCCACGCGGCCCTGGTGACGATCGTGGACAAGGTCGTGGACGCGGCTAGCGGCACCTTCGGCGTGCGCCTCGAGCTGCGCAACAAGGAGCGCGAGATCCCGGGTGGGCTGCACTGCCGAGTGAGCTTCCTCCGGGAGTGATCGGAGGCTCCCCGTGAACCGCTCGCCGGTCACTCGCATCAGCCTCGGGCTCGTCTTCGTCACCTGCTCGATCCTGGTGACGCTCGACCTGCTGGGCTTCACGCCGCGTCAGGCCGACGCGCTGGTCGAATCGCGCGTGCGCCTCTGTGAGCAGCTTGCGGCGCAGGCGGCGGCCTCGGCCGATCGCAACGACCTGGCGTCGATCCGCGTATCGCTGCAGGTCGCCGTGCGCCGGAACGACGACGTGATCTCCGCGGCCCTGCGTTCCGCCGGCGGGCGCCTGCTCGTGGCGGCCGGGGACCACCGCATGCACTGGGATCCCGACCCCGAAGAGCGCTCGCGCGCGACCCACGCCGAGGTTCCCATCTACAAGGGGGGGGAGCCCTGGGGCGCGCTCGAGGTGCGCTTCGCGCGCGGATCGAACGCCGGATGGCTGAGCGAGTTCTGGGCTCGGCCAATCGTGCGCCTGCTCCTGGTCGTGGCGATCACCTGCTTCATCGCGTTCATGATCTACCTGCGCCGCACGCTCAAGTACCTGGACCCCTCGGCGGTCATTCCGACGCGCGTCCAGGCGGCCCTCGACGTCATGGCCGAAGGCGTGCTGCTCCTCGACCAGAAGTCGCACATCGTCCTCGCCAATTCGACGTTCGCCGAGTGGGCGCACTCGACCCAGGTCGCGCTGCTCGG
Organism: Deltaproteobacteria bacterium; assembly: GCA_019311115.1. Classification (GTDB taxonomy): domain Bacteria; phylum Myxococcota_A; class UBA9160; order SZUA-336; family SZUA-336; genus JAFDDB01. The sequence goes on along the minus strand of JAFDDB010000159.1, from coordinate 5,793 downwards.
CAAGCCTGCGTCGTCGCTCGACTGGCGGGACGCGGTGTCGGGCGCGGTCCTCGCGGACTTCCCGTGGATGGAGTCGATCCGGGAGTCGAAGCCGCGCACGCGCGCTCCACTGCTGCTGGCGACCGGGCCGGACGAGCTGCGCTCGGTCATGGTCAACGTGGCTCCGGTGCTCGATGGCTGGGGCCGCGCCAAGGGCGCGATCGCGACCTTCGACGACGTGACCGAGCTGGAACAGAAGGGAGCGGCGCTCGAGCTGGCGATGAAAGAGCTACAGGCCTCGCAGGAGGAGATCCGCCTGCAGAACGAGGAGCTTCAGGTGCTGGTCAAGCGCGACCCGCTCACCGGGGTCTCGAACCGGCGCTCGTTCCTGGAGACCTTCGATCACCACTTCGACGTGGCGCGCCGCGAGGGTCACGAAGTCTGCTGCATCATGGTGGACATCGACCACTTCAAGAACGTCAACGACTCGTACGGGCACGCCACCGGAGACGTCGTGATCCGCAGCATGGCCGCGGCGCTGCAGGGTGCCGTGCCGTCGGTCGAGCAGGTCTGCCGCTACGGGGGTGAGGAATTCGTGCTCCTGCTGCTCGACTGCGCCGTCGACCAAGCGCTCGAGGTCGCGGAGCGTCTGCGCCGGCAGGTCGAGAAGACCGACTTCTCCAGCGTGCCGGTGACTGCGAGCTTCGGCGTCTCGTCGATCACGTTCGGGGCCAAGAACCCGAGCGAGCTGATCAACGAGGCCGACGAGGCGCTCTACGTCTCCAAGGAGACGGGGCGCAACAAGGTCACGCGCTGGACCCGGGGGCAGGGCACCGCGGGCTGAGCGACTTGCCGGAGAGCTGCGTCCTTCCGGTTCGTTCTGCACCCGTGTGAGCCCGCTCGTACAGATTCCCGCCACCATCGCCGATTAACCATCGGGTTCGATCGCCTGCGCTCGGGGGGGAGCAGGTCAGCGGAGGACCGGATGCGCAAGTCCCCCCCGGGGAAGAGGTTCCGCCTGCTGCGGCGCCGCGAGTCGCGGCCCGACGCGGTTGCAGCCCCGGCCCTGCGCGTGCCCCGGGGCGCGCCGCTGCAGGCCCTGCGCGAGGTCCTCGACCGCCTCTCCGATGCGAGCCGGGGAGCGAAGGACTCGGATCCGGGTGTGCGGCTGCTGTCGAAGGGCGAGACGCTCGACGAGGAAGCGGCGCGCGAAGCCCTGTCCCCGGTCCCCCTCGCGGTCTGGGAAGCGTCGGGGCTGCTGCGCTGCGAGCACGGGAAGGTGGTGCCCCGCGTACGGCTGGCGCGTTACTCCGGACTCACCGTCGCGTGCGACGTGGACTGGCATGCCGGAGGCGCCCCTCGCGACGACGCGGTCATGGGCATCACCACGAGCACGCTCTGTCTCGCGAGTTTCACCCCGCGCGGGCGCGCGGCACGTGCGCTCGACCTGGGCACGGGCAGCGGGCTGCAGGCGCTGCTCGCGGCGCGCCACTGCGACCGCGTCACCGCGGTCGACCTGAACCCGAGGGCGCTCGAGTTCGCGCGCTTCAACGCGGCGCTCAACGGGGTCGAGAACGTGGACTTCGTCCGCGGGGACCTGCTCGAGTTCGAGGCGGACGAGCCCTACGACCTGGTCGTCTGCAATCCGCCCTTCGTCATCTCGCCGCGCAGCGACTGCCTGTACCGCGACAACCCGCTCGACGCGGATGGCTTCGTCCAGGCGCTGCTGCAGCGCATGCCGGGGCTGCTCGCGGAGGGGGGCTTCGGGCAGGTCGTCTGCGACTGGGGCGAGGGAGCCGACGAGCCCTGGGCCGACCACGTGTCGGCGTGGGTCCGCGACCGCGGCTGCGACGCCTGGGTGCTGCGCGCGCAGGGCAAGGATCCAGCGGCGTACGCGCGCACCTATCTCGGCGCGCTCCCCGAGCCGGAGCAGCGCGAGCGCCTGCAGGAGTGGAAGGACTACTACACCCGCTGCGGAATCGAGCAGATCGGCTTCGGCGTGGTCACCCTGCGCAAGGCCGGCGGTCGGCCCAGCTGGTTCCGGGCGGAGGGCATGCCACCGCGCATCTCCCGGCCCGCGGGCGGCGAGATTGCCCGGGGCTTCGATGCGACCGACTTCCTGCGCGCGCACCCGGGTGCAGTGCTGCTCGAGCAGCGGCTGCGGACTGCGCCGCACGTGCGGGTCGAGCCGCGGGTCGAGGCCGTCGGTGGGCGCTGGTGCACGCAGAGCGCCCGGCTCACGCGAACGCGCGGGTTCCCGTACGCGCTCGACGTCGACCCCGCCGTGCTCGACGTGGTTCTACGCAGTGACGGGACGCGGACACTCGGCGAACTGTTGCAGGCGGCGGCGAACGCCAGGAAGACGACCGCGGCGGAGCTAGCGCCGACCTTCGTCAAGGTCATCCACCAGCTCGTGGCGCGCGGGTTCCTGCTGCCCGCCACGCGGCCGGACACGCAGGGCGCGGAGGTCGTGCCCGCCTCCCGGACCGAAGAGATCCCAGATGAGCCGAAAACCGCGACAGGCTGACGATTCGCGGCGGCCCGCGATGGAGGAGCTGGAGCCTAGGCTCCTGTTCTCCGCCGACTTCGGCGGCGTCTTCGTCGATGCGGATGTGCCCGAGGCCGACGGCGCGCAGGTGCAGGTGCTCGACGCGACGGATGGTGTGGAAGCCGCGACGCTCACCGAGCAGCGACGCCGCAGCGAGATCGTGTTCATCGACTCGCGCACGCCCGACGCCTCGCAGCTGGTCGCCGACCTGCGCAACAGCGAGCAGGCGGGCCGCAACATCGAGGTCGTGCTGCTCGACGCCGAGACGGACGGAATCGCGCAGATCAGCGACGCACTCGCCGGCCGCACTGATCTCGACGCGGTCCACATCGTCTCGCACGGCGACGACGACTCCCTGCTGCTCGGCGGTACCACGCTCGACGCCGAGAACCTGGATGGCTATTCGACCGCCGTCTTCGGCTGGGGCGAGTCGCTCGCCGACGACGCCGACCTTCTGATCTACGGCTGCGACCTGGCTTCAGGGGAAGGTGGCCGTGCGCTGGCCGAGGGGCTCGGGCAGTTGACCGGCGCCGACGTTGCGGCCAGCGACGACGCCACCGGTCACGCGCTGCTGGGCGGTGACTGGGATCTGGAGTTCAACGCCGGCCTCGTCGAGACCGAGGTCGCCTTCAGTGCGGAGACGCGGGCGCTGTGGGAAGGCGTACTCGACGCCGAGGCGCTGTGGGTCGCGACCGCCGGCGACGTGAAGTCCCCGAGCGGCGCGACGGGCCTCGACTCCTGGAACGCCTCTGAGGCACTAGACTTCGCGCCCACCTCGCTCGGGGAGGGCACGACCGCCGGGACCTTCAGCTCGGCGTTCGACATCGCCGACTTCGCGGGCAACGTCGACGTGACCGCCATGCACTTCGTGTCGAGCGACCTGACCATCGGGACCACGAACTCGATCGATCTCCAGCGCGGCGACCTGATCCTGGTGGTCGACGGCAAGGCGACGGTCGGCGGTGTCGACGTGGACGACACGGACGTGTTCATGTTCCGCCCCGACGCGCCGAGCGACTACAGCAGCGGGAGCTTCACTCTCCTGCTCGACAACGTGGAGAAGAACGCGCTCTCTGCCGTCTCGCTCGTGGAGCAGGACACGGTCGTCGGCGGCGTGGTGCTCCAGCGGGGCTCCTTCATCACCTCCGACTCCTCGGACGAGCTGTGGGTCCTTTCGCCGACGGTCGTGGGCGAGAAGAGCGACGGAGACTGGACCCAGCTGATCGACGGCGGGGACATCGGGCTCGACAAGAGGCAGATCACCGGAGTCGAGCTGATCGAGGAGGACACCGACATCGGCGGCACGACGCTGCAGGCCGGGCAGCTCCTGCTCTCGCTCGATGGCGAGGATGCATCGGTCGGTGACAACTCCATCGCGGTGACGCGCCGCGATGTCTTCTACCTGGACGTCACGCAGGCCGGGAAGGACACCACGGCGGATGCCACGCTGCTCCTCCAGGGTGCGAACGTTGGGCTCAACACGGATGCAGAGGGAGTGAACGCGCTCGCCCTCGAGATGGCATTCGCGCCCGAGCTCGACCTGGACGGGGACGACAGCGAAGGCACGCCGGGCAGTGACCTGACCGCGCTCTTCGTGCCCGGCGGCGGCCCGGTCGCGATCGTGGACGTGGACGCCTCCCTCACGGACGTGAACGTCCCGAACGAGCTCGTGTCGCTGACGGTGACGCTCACCAACGCGCCCGACGGCGCGGACGAGCTGCTGTCCGCCGACACGAGTGGCACCGCCATCGGCATGTCGTACAGCAGCGGCGTGCTGACGCTGAGTGGAGCTGACAGCGCTGCCAACTACCAGCAGGTGCTGCGCACGCTCACGTACGACAACGTGGCCGTCACGCCCACGAGTACGACCCGCACGATCGAGTTGGTGGCGAGCGACGGGTCGCTCGACTCGAACCTGGCGACCGTGACGGTGTCGATCAACCCGCCCTCGCTGGACCTGGACGCGAACGACAGCGAGGGTACTCCGGGGAGCGACTTCGCCGCGGCCTTCGTGGTCGGCGGGGGACCCGTGGGCGTCGCAGACGTCGACGCGTCGGTCACGGACGTGGACAGCACGGACCTCTCCTCGCTGACCGTCACGATCAGCAATCTGCTCGACGGCGGCGTCGAGGTCCTGGCGGCCGATACGACCGGAACCTCCATCACGGCCAGCTATGCGGACGGCGTGCTGACTCTGAGCGGTACCGACACCAAGGCGGCCTACGCCCAGGTCCTCGCGACCGTGACCTACGAGAACCGCAGCGCGAGCCCCGACACCACGACCCGCACGCTCCGCTTCGTCGGGGTGGACGACCTCGGGAACCGCGGCCTGCCTGCCACGGCCACCGTGACGATCGAGGTCCCGTCCGGAACGCTGCTCTTCTCGACGACCGGCGACGTGAAGGGAAGCGGCGTCACGGGCCTCGCCGCCTGGGACATGACCGAGGGCCTGGAGTTCGCCCCGACCTCGTTCGAGCCGAGCTCGGCGGGCAGCCTGTCGTCGAGCTTCGACCTGGCGCTGTTCGGCAGCAACGCGGCGATCAGCGGGATGCACCTGGTATCCCAGGACATCCGCCTGGGCGGCTCCGGAGGCATGGACCTTCGCTCCGGAGACCTGCTGCTCTCAGTGGACGGCGCGGTTTCGCTCAGCAGCACGAACGATCTCGACGTCGACAAGGACCAGGTCTTCCTCTTCCGTGCGGACACGCCGGGCGACTACAGCTCCGGGACGTTCACGCTGGTGCTGGACAATCCCATCGGCAAGGACGTGAGCGGCCTGACGCTGGTCGAGGAGGACACGACGGTCGGCGGCACGCCGCTCGCGGCGGGGAGTCTCATCCTGGCCGAGGATGGGAACCCGAAGCTCCACCACTTCGAGGTGACCGGGGTCGGCACGGCCACGAGCGGGACGCAGACGCTCCTCGTCGACGGCAAGGACATCGGGGTCGACGGCAAGAACGCGAGCTTCACGGGCGTGGAGCTGGTCGAGAGCGCCACGACGCTGGGCGGCACTTCGCTGGATGCGGGCCAGCTGCTCGTCACCCTGGACTCGGCGGACGGCAAGGTCGGCGACACACCCATCTCGGTCGAGGAGCACGACGTCTTCATCCTCGACGTCGGCGTGGCCGGCGACAAGACCGAGGCCGAGGCGACGCTCCTGCTGGAAGGCCTCGACGTCAACCTCGACGCCAACGAAGAGAACCTCAACTCCCTGGCGATTCGCCGGACGCTCGGTCTCTCGACCGCCGGGGACAAGTACCAGACCG
>JAFDDB010000052.1 GCA_019311115.1 Deltaproteobacteria bacterium | reverse complement strand
GCCGATGACGAGACCAGCACGCGCGGCGGGCGCGACAGCGAGGCCAGTGTCTTGGCCAGCAAGCCGGTACCCACGCTGCGGCTCTCGAGGATGCGGCGGCGGTACTCCGGCGTCCAGCGTCCGGCGATGTTCGCGCCGGCCAGGTGCACGACGGCGTCCACGCCCTCGAGGGACGCGGCGTCGATCTCTCCACGCGCGGGATCCCAGAAGATCTCACCGCTGTCCGGAGCGGCGGGCCGGCGCACCAGCCGCTCCACGCGGTGCCCTCCGCTCGCCAGGAAGGAACACAGCGCCGCACCGACCAGTCCCGACGCACCGGTGATCGCGATGCGCATCGATCCGCTCGAAGCGGCGCTCGCGTGGCGCGCGAGGTCGCGCTCGAGCCGCGTCTCGCGGAAGTCGAGCAGGCGCGAGAGAGCCGCGACCGTGCGCCGTTCCGGCCAGAGCCGCCGCACGCCGCTGGCCTGCCAGTGGATCCGCTCCTCCAACCTGCACGCGGCCTCGGCCGCGTGCTGCTCCCCCTCTGGTTCCTGTTCCGCAAGGACGGACCTGAAGAGGCGCTCGTGCGAGAAGCTCCACATCGGTCCCGACCCGGCCTGGACAATGCGGCGGCCGTGGTCGATCTCCCGGCAGCCCACCCGAAATCGAAGGGGCACGGGACCGAGCCGCATCTCGAACTCGGCGGCCACCCCGCTCTCGACGGCACAGAGCGGATCGACGGGGCGCATTTGCAGCCAGTCCGGGGTCAGCCGGCTCGACGCGCCCGGACGCAGGTGCCAGTCGAACACCTCGCCAGCCGGGAAGGGTACGCGCGTGATGCGTGCGTAGTCGGGCACCGATCAGGAGAGTACGCGGAACGGAGGCGCCTCGCCTTCGGGCTCCTCGACGTGGACCTCGATGCCGTCGACCCGCGCCAGCCCCGGCCCCCGCCCGGCGAACTCGACCGCCTCGTCGACGGCGCGGGACTCGCCCTCGAAGACGGCCTCGACGCGGTCGCGGCCGACGTTCCGCACCCAACCCGCGAGCCCCAGCCCTTCGGCCCGTCGGCGCATGGTCTCCCGGAAGAACACGCCCTGCACGCGGCCGGTCGCGACCACGCGCACGCGCTTCAATCCGAGCCCCCCGCGACCGCAGCCACCAGCGCCAGGTCGCTCGAGTTGACCGAGTCCACGTCGAACTTGCGAGCCGCCGCGGCCATGCGAGTGAGCGCAGGACCCAGCGCCATGGCCGGCTCCGTCTCGCCCTTCTTCGCGCGGTGCCAGCGCACCGGGTTGATGCGTGCCACCACGTAGGTCCGCAGGTAGGGCGAGCGGAAGCCACGCTCGCGCAGGCGGGCGACGATGTCGACGACGCGGTCGTCGATCGACTGCAGGCGCGCCGCGAACCCCTCGCGGTCGCGCAGGCTCGCGGCCAGCGTCCGCGAACTGAAGCGGTCCACCTTCTTGAGAAACGCGTGGTAGGCGCTGCCGGCGAAGCGGCCGTTCTCCTCGTAGAGGATGCCGAGCGTCAGCAGCGCCGCCTCTTCGAACTCGTCGGCGAAGTCGCTCTCCTTGGCGCGCTTGCGGCGCACGGCGAGTTCGCGCGCCATGCGGATCACTTCGCGGCTGCGGTCGCGCAGGTTGTGCGCCTTCTCCGTGTTGAGCGCCAGGATCTTGAAGCTCAGCTCCTCGTCGGGCGAGATCAGCGCCGTGATCTGCTTCAGGCCCAGGATCTTGGCCGCGGCCAGACGGTGCCTCCCGTTCGGTGTCCAGAAGCCGCCGCCTTCGCCGCGCACGACGATCAGCGGGTCGAGGAACGAGCCACTTTCCTCGATCTTCTGCGCCAGCCGCTTGGTGTGCGTCGGCGACAGGTCGCGCTGGAACGGCGTAGGCTCGACCGCGGTACGCGGCAGCGACGCAAGGAGCAGGGGCTTTCCCGAGAGCGGCTCGCGGTAGGCGCCGATCGGTGCGCCCCCGGCCTCGCGAACCTGCTCGACCAACGGGCGAAGCGCCGCGTCGTCGAGATCGAGCGCGACCTCGTCCGCTTCCAGACCGCGCTGCTCCTTGCGCGGCGTGATGCGCTTGCGCGCCGACGACCGCTTCGCCGCCGTCTTCCGCCGCGCGGCCTTCTTCTTCGTGGCCATGCGGACATTGTATCGGGAACCGGCGGGCGGGGTGGGACAGCCGGAAGTCGACCACCTGGTTTCCCGGGTTTGCGTCCAAGGAAGGTGTAGGAGGTAAAGCCGCTCCCGACTGCCCGTCTTCAAAGTGGTGACTTCGAGCGACTAGGTGACTCGCGGATTCACTGTGAGTCGAGTTTCATTCGCGATCGGACCAGCGCCATTGCAGTGAAGTACGACTCGGGTATTTCCGCCTCGTAATCCACGCTTCGAACCACGAGTTCGACCGCGCGGTCGGAGTCGATGCGGTGGAATTCCACCTTCATCGGGGTGGGAACACCCTGCACGTCGCGCACTTCGCTGACCTCGGCCCTCATCACGATCTTGCCGAGTCGTTCGTGCTCGGTGCGCAACGCGAGAAACGTCTCGGCGTCGAGCCATGTAGACCGACGGTCGAAACGGGAGTTCGAACGTGTGGCTCTCTCTACGAGCCGGTACACGTCACGACCGCGCAGTCGCTCTCGAGTCATCGACTCGATCTCGGTCGGCTCGCTCTGCGCTACGCCGAAGCCGAGGAACTCGAGGTCGATGCCGTAGACGTCGTCGTTGGCGACCGTCTCGGGCAAGCGGCGGATGCGCCGGGTCGCGGGTTGGTACAGGAAGTAGTCGTTCGGCTGGTCGCCGTGCTCCAGGTAGAGCAGCGCCACGTTGCGAAGGTCGGGAGGCGATTCGAAGCGCACCATGACGCGTTCGGTGTCCAAGCCTGCATCGTCGCGCCACACGCTGAGCTCGCGCGTCTCGTGCGACCCGCCCAGGTTCATCTCGAGCGAGATCGACGCCGTGAAGTGGCGCGAGTCGAGCCGCGCGTGCCAGCGCTGCTTCGCCGTCTCGGCGTCGAGCGGGATCGCGTCGACTGTGTCCGCGGCGGCGCGCGCGCCGACTGCGGACGCGCAGAGCAGCGCGGCCAAGGCCAGCAGCGTCGGCGCCGAACCGCTCGTGGTCGCCCGCCGCATCGCACCGTCTCCTTGTGGCTACGGGACCCACCGCGTAGGGTACCCCAGATGGTCAAGCTCACCTTCTGTCTTCGACGGCTTCCCTCGCTGTCCCGCGAGGAGTTCCAGAGCTACTGGCTCGAAACACATGGTGCGCTCGTGCGCGAGCACGCCGACGCGCTCCGCGTGCGGCGCTACGTTCAGTTGCATTCCAGCAACGAAGAGGTGAACGCAGGTTTACGTGGGGTGCGCGGAGGCCCGGAGGGCTACGACGGCGTCGCGGAGCTGTGGTGGGACAGCCTCGAAGACCTGGCTGCAGCGAACGCGACCGAAGCTGGCCGCGAGGCGGGGCGCATCCTGCTCGAGGACGAGAAGCGCTTCATCGACCTGGCGAGTTCCCCCCTCTTCCTGGGAGAAGAGAAGGCGCTCGTTGGAGGATGAAGCGACGGCCCGCGGCGCGCGGGGAATGCTCGCCCGGCCGCCGCTGCGCGGGACGTCGCTCGAGGCGTACCGGCACGAGCGCACCTGGACGCTGACCGCGAACACCGCCTACGCGGTGATGGGCGGCGGCTTCGTCGCCGTCGTGGCCGACAAGGTCTGGGCCGTCCACCCGGCGGTGCTCGCCGTGATCATCGCCGTACCCATGTGCGCGAACCTCTCGGGCGTGCTGTGGACGAGACTGGCCCACGGCCGGCGCAAGGTCCCGTTCCTCGCCGCGATGACTGCGGCGAGCATCGCCGTCACCGCGGCCGTCGCATTCGCTCCGCCCGGCCCCTGGGGCGCCGCGCTGCTGGTGGGGAGCGTGGTGGTCGCGAACGTGGCGCTGAGCGGGATCATCGCGATCCGCAGCACCGTCTGGAGCCTCAACTACGATCGCGCCGTGCGCGCGCGCGTGACCGGCCGCTTCAACGTGATGACGACGGCCGTGATCATGGCGGTGGCGCTGGTCGGCAGCCTGCTTATGGATCGCGATGCGGAGAGCTTCCGAGCCATCTACCTGGCGACCGCCGCGCTCGGCGTCGCGGGCGTCGCATCGATCGCGCGCGTGCCGGTGCTCGGCGAGGCGGGTCAACTGGCACTCGAGCGAGGCGAGCACGAAGACGCCGAAGGCGACGGCACGCACCAGGGCATGTGGGCCCTGCTCCGCCAGGACCCCGACTACGCGCGCTACCAGGGCTGGCAGTTCGTCCTGGGCGTCTCGAACATGATGATCGAGGCGCCGCTGGTCTACCTGATCTCGAACCAACTGCAGGCTAGCTACCTGGTCAGCATCGGCCTGGTCACCGTCGTGCCGATGGCGCTCGCCACGGTGACGCTGCCGGTCTGGGCGCACTATCTCGACCGCGTGCACATCGTCGAGTTCCGCACACGGCAGGCTGCGTTCTGGGTGGTCTCGCAGGCGGCGACCTGGCTCGGCGCACTCACCGGATCCCTGCTGCTCGTCGGGGCGGGGCGCTTCGTGCTCGGGCTCGCCCGCGGCGGCGGGTCGCTGGCGTGGAACCTGGGGCACAACGACTTTGCCAGTCAACAGAACCTGGCCGCGTACATGGGACTTCACGTGACGCTGACCGGGCTACGGGGGCTCTTCGCACCCTTCGTGGGCATGCTGCTCTTCGTCGGCTGGGCCGAGCACACGCTGCCGTGGGTCGGCGCGACGCTCCCCGCCTTCGAGGGAATCGGCGCTGGAACGTTCGCCATCTCCTGCGCGCTCAGCACGATCGCGGGCCTCGGCTACCTGAGCCTCTGGCGTCACCTCCGGCCCGGCCCCTAAACGCGGTGGCCATGCGTAAGATGCCGGCCATGAAGCGACTCGGCATGACCATCCCGTTCGGAGGCGTTCCCCTGGCGGAGCAGCGCGACTGGTTCGTCGAGCTCCAGGACTTGGGCTACACGGACCTGTGGTCGGCGGAGTCCGGAGGCGCCGATGCCTTTACCCCGCTCGCGCTGGCGTCCGTCTGGACACCTGAGCTCCGGCTCGGCACCGCCATCATCCCGGCCTTCACGCGTGGCGCGCACACGCTTGCGAGCTGCGTCGCCTCCCTGGCCGACGCGGCCCCCGGCCGCTTCGTGTGCGGGATCGGAAGCTCGTCGAACGTGATCGTCGAGCGCTGGAACGACATCCGCTTCGAGAAGCCCTACCAGCGGGTGCGCGACACGGTGCGCTTCCTGAAGCAGGCGCTGACGGGCGAGAAGGTGGTCGAGGACTACGAGACGTTCAGCGTCAAGGGCTTCCGGCTCGGCCTCGTGCCGAAAGAGCCGCCCAAGATCATGATCGCGGCGCTGCGCCAGGGCATGCTCGGCCTGGCCGGGCGCGAGAGCGACGGTGCGATCCTGAACTGGCTCGGCGCCGACGACGTGAAGACCGTCGTCCCGTACGTGCACGCCGGTGGCGAGGACAAGGAGATCGTCGCGCGTCTCTTCGTCTGCCCCACGGCGAACGAGGAGCTGGCGCGCAACGTCGGCCGCAACAGCATCAACGCCTACCTGAACGTGCCCGTCTACGCGGCCTTCCACGAGTGGCTGGGGCGGGGCGAGATCCTCGGTCCCATGTGGGAGGCGTGGCGCGCCGGCGACCGGAAGGGAGCGCTCGCCCACGTGCCCGACGAGGTCGTCGACGAGATCGTCATCCACGGCCCGCCCGAGAAGTGCCGGGAGCACATCCAGCGCTACGTGGAGAACGGCGTGCACACGCCCGTGATCGCGCTGCTGCCCTCGGACGTCGACGCACGGCAGTCCTGCCGCGACCTGGCGCCCGCCGCGCGCTGAGCGCAGGCGACCCGCTGGGTTAGACTCCCGACACGGTGCAGCCACCCCCGCTGGCGACGAGGTTCCGCGACGGGCCCATGTGGCAGCGCGCGCTCTTCGCGCTGATCGTGGCGGTGTACTTCGCCGGCCTCGGCCTGTCGATCGACGACAAGCGCCGGCACCTGGGAGAGCCCGACGTGGGGTTCATCGCGCAGGGGCGAACGCTGTCGCCCTCGCGGCCCGACGCCGCCGCGGCGGGTCTGCGCGGCGGTGGCCTCGCAGTCGAGATCAACGGCTGGCGCGTGGTGGGCGGCGTCTATGCGCCCGGCTCGCGGCTGCGCACGGAGATCGGCGAGCGCAACCTGGTGACGATCCGCACGCCCGGAGGCGAAACACGCCAGTTCGAGCTCGAGGTGCGGCCCTGGACCTGGGCCGACATGGTCTTCACCGAGTCCGGCACCATGGTGCTGGGCGCGCTCTTCTTCGTGGTCGGGGTGATCTCGTTCGTGCTGCGGCCCTGGGATCCGGGAGCGTGGTCGCTGCTCGTCTTCTGCACGCTGGTGGGTGGCGCCATGAGCAACCTGCTGCTGCGTCCGCACGAGGGGCTGACGCTGCAGTCCGCCTACATGCTCTGCGTCCTGCCGATCATCCGCTGGGTGCCGCTCCACCTGGGGCTCGCCTTCCCGGTCGCGCACTCGCTGCTGCTGCGGCGGCCCTGGCTGGTCCCGGCCATCTACGCGGGCGCGGCGCTCGACGCAGGCCTCAACCTGCTGGCCTGGTTCCAGGGCGGCGGGCCGCTCTTCGGCGCGGTCGAGCTGTTCGGACTGCTGGTCATGGGCGGGGGAGTGCTGTTCTTCGCGGGCCGCTGCGCGCTCCTCTCGATGAACCGCGACCGGCTCGTCGCCCAGCGCGCGCGCATCGTCGCCGCCGGCGTCATCTTCGGCTGCGGACCGCCGGTCGCGTTCACGCTCGAGCGCAGCCTCTTCGGCGACCCCGGAGTGGACGCCCGGCTGGTGTTCTGGTCGCTGAGCCTGTTCCTGCTCGCGCTGGGCTGGGTGACGCTGCGCCACGACCTGATGAACGCGCGGCTCGCCGTGCGCCGCGGAGTCGTCTACGGGCTCGCTGTCGGGGTGCTGACCGCCCTGGCGGTGCTCCTCGTGTCGGTGAGGCCGCTGGCGGTGGCACTGCTGATCGGGCCGCTGCTCTACTGGTGGCCGCGCTTCAACGACCGGCTCGAGCGCTGGCTCTACCCGAAGCGGCGCAAGACCGTGGAGATCGTGCGCGCGATCGGCGCCGAGCTCGGTGGAGCGACCCGGGTCGACGAGGTGCTCGACCGGCTCTCGAGCGCGCCCGCGCGGCTGGCGGACGCGTCCACCGGAGCCGCCTTCCTCTTTGCCGGCGTCGCCGGCCCCGAGGAACGCGTGCGCGCCAGCGGCTTCAAGCCCGTCGAGGACGGACACCGGATCGAGGAGGACGTGCTGATCCAGATGCTGGTCATGACCCGGAACGAGGTCTCGCGGCGCGCGATCTCGATCGAGCCGCAGTACTCCAAGATCCGCGACGAGTGCGTGCGCAGCATGGACCGGCTGGGTGCCGAGATCCTGCTGCCGATCCTGCAGCGCGAGCAGGTCATCGGCGCTCTGGCCGTCGGGCGCCGCGCGACCGACGACGTGTACGAGCGCTTCGAGCTCGACGTGCTCACGACGTTGGCGCAGCAGGCCGTGCAGGCGGTGGACCGGATTGGCGCTACCGAGCGGCTGCGCGAACGCGAGCTCGAGTTCGCCGACCTGAAGCGCTTCTTCTCGCCGGTGGTGATCGACCAGGTGATGGCGCGCGGGGGAGTCGCCGAGCTGCGCAGCCAGCGCAAGCTCGTCACCGTCTTCTTTGCCGACCTGCGCGGCTTCACGTCGTTCTCGGACAGCGTCGAGCCCGAAGAGGTCATGGCGACGCTGAGCGAGTACCACGAGGCCATGGGCGTCCGCGTCGCCGAGTTCGCCGGCACGCTCGAGCGGTTCGCCGGCGACGGCTTCATGGTCTTCTTCAACGACCCGGTCGATCAGCCGGACCACGTCGATCGCGCCGTGAAGATGGCGTTGGCAATGCGCGAGGACGTGAGCGAGCTGCACACCGGCTGGCTGCGCCGCGGCTACGAGATCGGCGTGGGAATGGGAATCCACACCGGCTACGCGACCTGCGGATTCATCGGATACGAGGGCCGCCGCGACTACGGGGTGATCGGCAACGTCACGAACCTGGCCGCGCGCCTGAGCGACCGCGCGTCGGCGGGCGAGATCCTGATCAGCGCGCGCGTCGGGGGTGAGCTCGGCACGCCGTTCCAGAGCGAGCCGATCGGCGACATCGAGCTCAAGGGCTTCGTGCAGGCCCAGTCCGCGCACCGGCTGGTCGGACGCGCCTGAGCGAGGTCTGCGGGCTCCCCGTCAGCCCGTCCCGGAGGTCTCGCGCCGCGCGTGCGCGGCGAGCGCGAGCCCGGCGGCAATGCTCGAGAACGGGGCGTGCTCGACGACCCGGCCGGGGAAGCGCTCCTCGAGCAGGCGGATCACCGCGGGGATCCGCGACGAGCCGCCCGTCCTGGCGACCATCCCGATCTCGCGCGCCGGCACGCCGCTCCTCTCGACGGCCAGGTCGACGCAGGCGCCGACCTGGTCGAGCAGCCCCGAGATGGCCTCCTCGAGCTCGGTGCGCCGGAGCTCGCGCCGCAGGCCCAGCTCGGGCACGTCGATGGCGGCGCACTCCCGGTCGGAGAGCTGCACCTTGGCGCGCTCGACCGCCTGGAACACGCGGTACGCGTGGTTGCGGGTGACCAGCTCCCACAGGCGCTCGAGCCGCCGGCCGGTCTCGCCCTTCTCACGCATGGCCTCGAGGATGACGGCGCGCAGGTCGGGCCGGTTGAGCTCGTAGGCCAGCGTCCAGTTGAGCAGCCGCTCGGAGAAGTCGCGGAACGGGAACTCGAACTCGCGCAGCTCCGGACCGATGGGCCGGTGGAAGATCGCGCCCTCCCCGACCTCGGGAAAGACAAACGCCCGGTACAGCGCCTGGTCGATGACATCACCACCGATTCCGCGCCCGCAGGTCGCGAGGATCTCGAAGTCGTCCCGCCCCTCGCGCACGACCTCGCGCACCACCGTCAGGTCGAGCGTGCCGCCACCGAAGTCGAAGGCCAGCACGATGCGGCCGGGCTGCGGAGCCTGTCCGTGCAGGAAGCTGACGGCGGCCGCGACCGGTTCAGGGTAGAGCTCGGCGTCGGTCATGCCCGCGTGGCTGCAGGCCTCGCGCATGCGCCGGACGGCCGTACGCGTCGCGTCTTCGCGCCGCCCCTCGTAGCGCACCGGCCTGCCCACGTAGAGCGGAACGTCCGCGGCCCCCAGCTTGGCCGCCTGCTGCTGCAGGTGCACGAGGATCGGCGTGACGAGCGCCACGATGCGGTAACGCCGCTCGAACACGCGCACGCTGTCGAGCGCCGAGTCACCGAGCCAGCGCTTGACGCTGCGAAAGAGCCGCCCGGGCAGGTGGCGGTCGGTGAACGCGTGCACGCGCGCGATGTGAGTGATGGCGCCCCCGTCCTGCTTGCTGCCCTGGATCTCGTCTCCACCCGCGATGGTGAACTCGATCTCGCCCAGGTCCTCGGCCTCGAGCTGAACCAGTCGGCCGGTGTTCTCGCGCAGGTAGGCGTCTACCGCCTCCTGCCCGACGCTCGAGCCGAACTCGCGGTCCAGGTAGAGGGCGGTGGGCATGACGCCGACCACGTCGACGAACTCGCGGCCGTCGTAGAAGACCACCGAGGAGTTCGTCGTGCCGAAGTCGATTCCCAGCCCCGACATGCCGCGCACCTCCCGCTGATGCGCCCTGGGTATACGCGAAAACCGCGCTGGCCGGCAGTCTGGAAGAACGCCGGCGATGGCCTAGAATGGCGAATGAGGGTCAGCGAGCGCGAAGCCGCACGTTTCCGCCCGACGTGCGCAGCCGCAGCTCCGACCCGCCACCGTTGATCTCGCCGACCACGTGCGCGCGGTCCACGCTGCCCCGGATCGAGACGTCGTCGTCGAGGCTCACCCGCCCGCCGGACGTGCTCGCGTCGAGGTCGATGCCCGACCCCTCCGGAACCTCCACCTCGATGCTGCCGCCCGAGGTCTGGATCTCGCCCTCGGCCAGGTCGTTGAAGCGCACCGAGATCCGGCCGCCGCTGGTGTGCGCGAACACCGGGCCGCCCACGTCGTGGATCTGGATGTGGCCGCCCGAGGTGCGCACGTCGACCTCGCCCGTCACCTCCGAGACGTCGATGGATCCACCCGAGGTCCGGGCGCGCACATCGCCGTCGACATCGTCGATGCTGATGCGTCCGCCCGAGGTCTCCACCTCGACCTGACCCACGGCGCCATCCACCTCGATGCGCCCGCCGTTCGTGTGCACGACGATGTCGCCCTCCACGTCGTCGATCTCGACCCGGCCGCCGCCGGTCTCCAGGTCGATGGCGTACTCCCGCGGCACGGTGATCCGCACCGACACGCTGCTCGCCGAGAAGCCGAACCAGCTCGATCCCGACCCGGTCAGGCGCGCGTCCTTTCCGTCGCTCGTCAGCTCGAAGCGGAACGAGCCGCCAAAGCTGTCGGCGCGGGCCTCGACCTCGACCTGCTCCTCGTCGTGGGAGTCGATCTCGACCGAGCCCGCCGAGAGCTCGACCTCGAGCGTGCCACCGCTCTCTACGTTCACGTTGCCGCGGAAGTCGGCGGCCAGTACCGCCCCGGGGAGCAGCACCGCGGGGAGGAGTGCGGCCGCGAGCAGGCCGGCGATCCACGGCAGGGCGAGTGCGTGTCGGCTCATCATGCCCCCCTAGCGCCGCCCCACGCGGATGCTGCCGCGCGCGCTGTAGATGACGAGCGCCTCGCCGCCGCCGTTCACGGCGCCGATGTACTCGCTGCCGCCTGGCTTCTGGTCGACCTCGACCACACCGTGACGCGTTCGAGCGTCGAGCGCGGCGCCCATGTGACTCGGAAACGCCACGACCACCGATCCGCGCCGTGTCTCGAGACGGCCCTCGGGCGCGCCCGCAAAGCTGGCGTAGATCGCACCCCGCTCCGTCTTCGCCAGCGTCGCACCACGCGCCTCGCGGATCTCGATCTCGCCCGTTCCGGTCCGCAGCTGGCTCCGACCCGCCACGTGCCGGATGAGGATGTCGCCCTCGCCGGTGCGGACCTCCACGTCACCGGTCACCCACGCCAGCTCGACCGAGCCGGCGGTGGACTTCACCTCGACGGCGCCGAGCATCTCGACGACCTCGACCGAACCGCTGTCGGTCCGGAGCTTCAGCCGCCCCTCGACGGCGCGCACCTCGATCACCGCTTCGGTCGTCCGCGCCCGGATCTCGCCGCGCACGTCCTCGATGCGAATCGGACCCGACGAGCTGCGCAGGTCGAGCGAGAACTCGCGCGGGACCCAGATGTTGACGGTGACGCCCGGTCCACCGAAGAGCCATGACATCAGGCCACCCGACCGCGCGTAGAGGCGGACGGTCTGCTCGTCGTGCTCGACGCGGAACTTGACCGACGAGTCACCGAGTCCGGAAAGCTCAGCGACGATCCAGACCTCGTCCGCGTCGTGCGAGCGCACCTCGAGCGAGACGCGGTCCGGCCGCACCTCTTCGCCGAGGTCGAGGTCCACTTGGAGCAGCCCGGCGGGACGCACCGGAATGCGCCGGTCCAGGTCCTGTGCACGCGCGGATCCCGACGGCACGGACGCGAGTGTGGTGCAGAGTGCGGCTGCCAGGATCATCCCGCCCTTCCTCATCTGCACCGTCCCTTCGCAATCACCGTGCCAGCGCCCCGCCCCACCCAGGCGCCCCGGCGCCCCGGACCGCAGCCCCTGAGCTGCGCCCGAAGCATGAAGCCTGCAGAGCATTCTGTCAGCGAAGGGCCGCCAGCGGGGAAGGCGGGGTCGGAACCTCTCTCGACAGACGCCCGCCGAACAGCACCGGACGGGGCCCGAAGCACCCAAGGCGAGCGGCCCGGTCGCTCGCCGTGCGGCAAGTGCGGGCTTCGCCCGCCCTCAGGCCGACAAGGTCAGGACGCGAGCACGACCGCGCCGAGGAACAGGGCCCCCTGCGCCAGCGCGTCCACGACGCAGAACACGATGCTCAGCATGATGGCGCGCGCGAACACGTCGCAGATCGTGTAGCGGAGGATCATCGTCATGATCCCGAGCTCGGCCAGCACCGGCGTCATGAGTACCCTCGCGAGGTCGCCCATGGTCATGGACTGCGGCACGAAGCTCATCATGGTCGTGTGCGAGATCCACAGGAACGCGGCGAACATCAGGAAGCGCTGCGCGAAGATCGCGCCGAACGCCTTCATGCCCAGGTTCTCGACCCGCTCACCGATCAGCGCGGTGCAGACCGAGAGCACCGCGATCGACGCGAAGAACTGCACGACGATCAGCCCGAGCGCCTGCGTAAAGCTGAACTCGGGGACCTTCATCCCCTTCGACCTTCCCTTCGCGCCGGACTTCGGGCCGCTCGCCTTGTCACCTGCGGCAGCGCCCCAGCCGAACCAGCCCGAACTCTCCTCTTCTTCGGGCTCCGAGGGGATGATGCGGACTCGCTCGTCGGCCTCGGTGTACTCGGGGACCTGCTGCGCCGCCGTGCGGTACTTGGCGGGGATCTCTCCGACCGACTCCACGAAGTGCGTGGTTCCCTTTTCGTCGACCCACTTGACCATCTCGGCCGCAACCGGATGCGCCAGGACCAGCAACAGAAGCGCCGCACCGACAGCCCGCATGATCGCTCCTCGTAGACGTGCCCCCTGCTCATCGACCCGAACGGGCGTGCAGGTGAGAGATTCCCGTGCGAGCGCGCGGCGGGACGGTGAGGCCACGGCGGATCGGAGACGCCAGCGCGGTCAGGGTGGTCAGGCCCGACGGCGCCGCCTGCGATCCCTCTTCTACGGCTGCTCGCGCCGCCGGGTGTCGGCCAGGTCGTTGGTCACGCCGAGCGCGACACAGAGGAGGCCCCCGAGGGCGAAGGCCGCGTTCGTGAAGGGGCTCCAGTTGGTGAGGAACGCGCCCAACACGAGGGCCCCGCCGAGCGCGACGAGGATCTTCCAGCGACTGCGGGTCTTCAGGTTCCAGATGCGGCCGAGCGAGGTGGCGAGCAGCACGGCGCCGCCGGTCGGGAACACGCCTCCAGTCGGAAAGGCGAACAGCGGACTCATCAGCAGGAAGCCCCCGATGATCACCTGCACGATCGTGCCCGGCCGTTGGACCTCCTGGGCCCAGGTTCCTACCGCGCGCTTGCGCGTCGTGCGTACGGCGCGCGCGCGCTGGCCCGCCTGGTTCTGCTGACCCGCGCGAACCTGCTCGCGGTGAGCGCGCTTCTTCCTGCGCGCGCGTCGCCCCTGCCGGGCGCCGGGCGCCGGCGCCTCGGCTGGTTCGGCCGGCGGAGAGGCGGGAACCGGCGGCACGGTCGCCGGCAGGCTCGCGCCCCGCACCTCGACCTTCGGCGGGTGGCCCAGGTTCTCGGGCGCCACGCGGAAGACGCGGAGCGGGTGGTCGATGTTCTTCAACTGTTGCAGGCCCAGGTCCTCGAAGGGAAGCTCCAGCTTGTTGTGCACCTGCTGGTAGACCGCCTCCGAGACGAAGATGCCGCCGGGATCGGCGAGCGTCTCGAGGCGCGCCGCGATGTTCACGCCGTCGCCGTACACGCGGTAGTCCTCGACGATCACGTCGCCGAGGTGCACGCCGATCCGCGTGTCGATCCGCTCGTCGCTCGATGCGCCCTCGTTTACGCGCGCCTGGTCCTCCTGCAAGGCCTGCGCACAGCGGACAGCCTGCACGACCGAGTCGAACTCTCCGAAGACGGAGTCGCCCGCGGTGTCCACCACGCGCCCCTCGTACCGCTCGACCAGTCCGAGCACGCGCCGGTGGAAGTCCTGGATGCGCGCGGTCGTGCCCTCTTCGTCCCGGCTCATCATCCGGCTGAAGCCCGAAACGTCGGCCATGAGGATGGCCGAGAGCTTGCGGCGCTGCTTAGGGACTTCGTCGGACACCGTTCGACCTCCCCGCGGGATTATACGCTGCCGTCCCGTGGGGTGCGGGCTGCCATGCTAGGCTGCGGCCGCCATGTCTCACCTCGACACGCTCTTCGGGCTCTCAGGGCAGTGCGCGATCGTAACCGGCGCGTCCAGCGGCCTCGGACGCGATGCCGCCCGCGCGCTCGCCAAGGGCGGAGCCGACCTGGGACTCGTGGCGCGGCGCGCCGACCGCCTCGAAGAGCTGGCCAAGGAGATCCGCGACGAGTTCGGCGTGCGCGCCTGCGCGGCGCCGGCCGACATCACGGACTCCGCCGAACTCGAGCGCGCGTTCGATCGCGTAGAAGGGGAGCTGGGACCCCTCGACATCCTGCTCGGCGCAGCGGGCATCGCCGAGCTCGGGCGCGCCGAGAGGCACAAGCGGGAAAAGTGGGACCGCGTCGTCGCCGTCAACCTGACCGCGGCGTTCGAGTCGTCGCAGCTCATGGGACGACGCCTGATCGATCAGGGGCGTCCCGGCTCGATCATCCACATCTCGTCGGTCGTCGGCTCGCGTGGGAACCCGATCCACCGGGCCATCGGCTACACGGTGACCAAGGGCGGACTCGACAACCTGGTCCGCCAGCTCGCGATCGAGTGGGCGTCGCACGGCATCCGCGTCAACGCGATCGCGCCGAGCTACTTCCCGACCGAGATGACCGTCGACCCGGAGATCGGCGACGTGCGCTCCGACCAGAAGGCACGCATGGAGACGTTCACCCCGATGGCGCGGCTCGGACGCGAGGGTGAACTCGAGACGGCGGTGCTCTTCCTGGCCGCGCCCGGGTCCAGCTACGTGACCGGCGCCGTAGTGCCGGTCGACGGCGGCTGGACCGCCTGGTGACTCAGTAGACGCCACCGAGCTTGGCGTGGTCCCACGAGACCACGCGGTCCGGCCGCAGCCGGATCAGCACGCGCTTCGAGGCCGTGCGCGCCATGTTCGCCCGCAGGGCCTTCTCCTGCTCCGGATCGTCGGGCACCCCGCCGGCGGACGCCGTCATCAGCGTGTCCACGATCCGGTCCTGCTCCTCGATGATCTCGGCGTTGCCGTACATGACCACGCCTTTCAGCTCTTGATACTCGACGCCGCTCTCGGCGAGCAGCGTGCAGCGCGGGTCGCGCTGCAGGTTCTTCACCTTCTGGCTCTTCGCGAAGGTCGTCATGCAGATCGCGCCCTCGTCGTCGACGCTGAACCACATGGGCATGGTGTGCGGGAAGCCGTCGGGTCCGTTCGAGGTCAGGATCACCGTCTTCTTCCCGGACAGGTAGTCGCGAATCTCGTCGTCGGTGAGTCGTATCTGGTCGCGTCGGGACATGGGATCTCCTGAGGATCCGGCGATCTTACACGGCGCGACCGCTTGCGGGTGCGGGGCTTTCCTGTTCCAATCCCCGCATGCTGACGATCGACCTGACCGGGAAGCGGGCCTTCGTCGCCGGCGTCGCCGACGACCTGGGCTTCGGCTTCTCGATCGCGAAGATGCTGGCCGAAGCGGGCGCGACCGTCTGCGTCGGAACCTGGCCGCCGGCCTACAACATCTTCACGAAGCTGATCGAGAGCAACAGGATCGCCGACTCGCTCGTACTCTCCGACGGCGGCAAGTTCGAGTTCGAGAGGATCTACGCACTCGACGCCGAGTACGACACGCTCGCCGACGTTCCCGTCGAGTTGCGCGAGAACCGGCGCTACAAGGCGCACCCGGACTTCACGATCCAGGGCGTGGCCGACCGGCTGGTCGATGAGTTCGGCGAACACCCGCTCGACATCGTGGTGCACAGCCTGGCCAACGCGAGCGAGGTGAAGAACCCGCTGCTCGCAACGTCGCGCGGCGGCTACCTGCAGGCGGTGAGCGCCAGCGCGTACAGCTTCGTGTCGCTCGTGCAGCGGTTCGGTCCGTTGCTCCGAAGCGGCGGGACATTCCTGAACCTGTCCTACCTGGCGGGGGAGCGCGTCGTGCCCGGCTACGGTGGCGGCATGTCGTCGGCCAAGGCCGCCCTCGAGAGCGACACGCGCACACTCGCGTACGAGGCCGGGCGCAAGTGGGGCATCCGCGTGAACTGCATCTCCGCGGGACCGTGGGCGTCGCGCGCCGCGTCGTCCATCGGCTTCATCTCGGAGATGATCGAGCACTGCCGCGACAACTCACCGCTCGGCGAGTCCATCGACCCCCAGGACGTCGCCACCACGGTGTGCTTCCTGGCGAGTCCGCTCGCGTCGGCCATTACCGGCGCCACGATCTACGTCGACAAGGGCTACAACGTCATGGGCGCACCGGCCGGCGTTCCCGATCAGCCCGAACGGGCCTAGTCCAGGTCGTCGAAGCTCACGGTCCGCTCGTCGCCGGACGCCAGGTCGCGCACCTTCACGCTCTGCTCCGCCCACTCGTCCGGCCCCACGAACACCGCGCGGCGCGCGCCCGCCTGGCTCGCGGCGCGCAGGGCGCGCTTGACGTTGACCGCCCGGTAGGGCGCCTCGGCGGAGACACCGGCCGTGCGCAGCCGGGCGACGACTCTTCGCGCCGCGGCCAGCATGTCTTCGCCGATCGGCACGACGAAGGTGTCGATGCGCGGAGACGCGGGAGGCTCGAGGCCGCGCTCGCGGAGGATCTCGCCGAGCACCATGTCCCCCATGCCGAAGCCGAGCGCCGGAAGCTCCGGTCCGCCGAGTGACGCGATCAGCCCGTCGTAGCGCCCGCCCCCGGCCACGGACCGCAGCGTCTGCTTGCGGTCGAAGATCTCCCAGACGGGGCCCGTGTAGTAGGCCAGGCCGCGCACGATCGTGAAGTCGGGCTCGACGAAGTCACCGACGCCCATCTCACCGCAGGCCTCGAGCAGTGGCGCGAGCTCGCCAGCGTCGTCGCGGGGGAACTCGCGGCACCAGGTGCTGATCCGCCCGGCGCGATCGGCGCCCAGCAGCTCTTCGAGACCGGCGGCGGCGGACGCGTCGCGCCGCAGCTTGTCGAGCAGGGCCAGCACCGGAGCCTCGTCGTCGCCGCTGACGTCGAGCTCCGCGAGCTTGCGCTTCAGCAGGCCGCGGTCGTTCAGGCGCACGCGCACGTCTTCGGGCCCGAGCCCGAGCCGGCGCAGGGCGTCGAGCGCGATCCCGATCACCTCGGCGTCCGCGGCAGGGTCGGCGGAGCCGATCATGTCGGCGTTCCACTGGATGAACTCGCGGCCACGGCCGCGCTGCGGTCGCTCGTAGCGGAAGAACTGCGGCACGCAGTACCACTTGATCGGCTTCGGCAGGCCGCCCGCGCGCGCGCCCACCATGCGCGCCAGGGTGGGCGTCATCTCGGGCCGGAGCGTCACCCGGCGGCCGCCCTTGTCGTCGAAGACGTAGAGCTGCCCCTCGATCTCGGCTCCGGACTTGGCGGCGATCAGGTCGAGCGACTCGAGGACGGGCCCGTCCCACTCCTCGAAGCCGGCCGCGCGCGAGGCCCGGTGCCACGCGTCCTCGATCCAGCGGCGGAACGCCATCTCGGCCGGGTAGAAGTCCCGGAACCCCTTCAGGCCGTCGAACCGCATGGGCGGCACTCTAGCCCGCATCCCGGGGCTTCACCCGCTGCGGCCGCCCGTCGATGAAGGGAGCGGGCCTGCGCTGCCGACATCCCGCGTTACTGTGTGTGCCCGCCAACCTGATCCAGAGCGGAGGATGCCCCCCGTGTCCCAGCCCGAGCGCGGCCCGACCTCGCACGACGACAGCGAGCTGGCGAGCCTGTTGAGCGGAGAGAACGGCCCGTACGTCGAGGCGCTCTTCGAGGACTACCTGACCGGACACGCCGAGGTGCCCGAGGCCTGGCGCGACCTCTTCGACCGCCTCGCCGGCGGAAACGGCGCGCCGATCGCCCTGCGCGGCAACGGCCACGCGCCGCCCGCCCCGCAGGCGGCGGCCCGCCCGGCGGAGCCGCTTCCGGCCGCGGCCATGGGCGCCGTGCAGTCGGTCGGGATCTTCGGCCTGGTCGACGCCTACCGGACGCACGGACACCTGATCGCCGACCTCCACCCGCTCGGCGGGCGGCGGACCGAGCACGCCTACCTCGACCCACGCAACTTCGGCCTCTCGGGCCCGGCTCTCGACGCACGAGTCACCTGCGGGAACTTCCTGGGGCTCCGTGAAGGCACGCCACGGGAACTGATCGAGGCACTCCGCGAGACCTACTGCGGGACGTTCGCGGTCGAGTTCATGCAGATGCGCGACAAGGTCCGGCGAGACTGGCTGGTGGAGCGCATCGAGCCGATCCGCAGCCACCCCGTTCTCGAAAAGTCACAGCGCCGCAGCGTCCTGCGCCAGGTGATGGCCGCGGAACGCTTCGAGCAGTTCCTGCACAAGCGCTTCCTCGGGCAGAAGCGCTTCTCGATCGAGGGCGGCGAGGCCCTGATCCCTCTCATGGAGGCCATCGTCGACACGGCGGCCGGGCTCGGCACCAAGGAGATCGTCATCGGCATGGCGCATCGCGGGCGGCTCAACACGCTGGTCCATACGATGAGCATGCCGTACCGCGCCATGTTCTCCGAGTTCCAGACGGGGCTCATGCCGGTCAACGTCCAGGGATCGGGAGACGTGAAGTACCACCGGGGATACTCCGCGGACCGGGTGACGCCGGACGACCGGCGCATCCACCTTTCGCTGTGTCCCAACCCGAGTCATCTCGAAGCCATCAACCCCGTCGCCGAGGGAATGGTGCGCGCGAAGCAGAACTTCCGCGGCGACCTCGAGCGCAGCGAGGTGGTCGCGGTGCTCATGCACGGAGACGCCGCGTTCATCGGACAGGGAGTCGTGGCCGAGACGCTGGCGCTCTCGGAGCTGGAGACCTACTGGACCGGCGGCACGGTGCACATCATCGTCAACAACCGGATCGGCTACACGACCGACCCGCACGACTACTGCTTCACCGAGTACCCGAGCGACATGGCGAAGCTGATCGAGGCGCCGATCTTCCACGTCAACGCCGACGATCCCGAAGCCTGCGTCCACGCGGCCCGCCTGGCCATGGAGTTCCGCCAGGAGTTTCACGAAGACGTCGTCATCGACATGATCTGCTACCGCCGCCACGGTCACAACGAAGGCGACGATCCAACGTACACGCAGCCGCTGCTGTACGCGCAGATCAAGCAGCACGAGACGGTCACGACCCTGTACGCGAAGCGCCTGCTCGGAGAAGGCGCCATCGACGAGGCCGGCGTCGAGCGCCTCGAGAGCGACCAGCACCAGCGGCTCGAGAGCGAGATGGAAGAGAGCCTGACGCAGGTCAAGCTGACCGGCGCCGAGGGGTACCACGGGCTGTGGGAGGGCCTGCGGGCCGCGCCCTCCGCCGCCGACAAGACCGCGATCACGCGCGAGACCGTCGAGGAGATCGCGGACGCGCTGGTCGGCTGGCCCGGTGACTTCAACGTGCACCCGAAGCTCCGGCGCATGCTCGAGAAGCGCGCCGCCACCCTGCGCGACCGCGAGCCCATAGATTGGGGACTCGGAGAGGCGCTGGCCATCGGATCGCTGCTCATGGAGGGCACGACGGTCCGGCTGACCGGCCAGGACGCGGAGCGCGGCACGTTCGGCCACCGCCACGGAGTGCTCCACGACGTGGAGACCGGATCCCGCTACGTCTCGCTCGCGGGCCTCGCGGGCGAGGGCGCCAAGTTCATCATCTCGAACAGCCTCCTCTCCGAGTTCGCGGTGCTCGGCTTCGAGTACGGCTACAGCACGGTCGATCCCGCTCGCCTGGCGATCTGGGAGGCGCAGTTCGGAGACTTCGCGAACGGCGCGCAGATCATCATCGACCAGTTCATCGCGAGCGCGGAGCAGAAGTGGCTCCGCTCGAGCGGCCTCGTCATGCTGCTGCCGCACGGCTACGAGGGCCAGGGGCCCGAGCACTCGAGCGCGCGCATCGAGCGGTTCCTCCAGCTCTGCGCCGACGACAACATGCAGGTCGTGCACCCGACGACGCCCGCGCAGATCTTCCACGTGCTGCGGCGCCAGATCCACCGGAGCTTCCGGAAGCCGCTCGTGGTGATGTCGCCGAAGAGCCTGCTCCGCCTGCCTCGCGCGACCTCGTCTCTCGACGAGATCGAGAACGGCAGCTTCCGCGAGGTGATCGACGACCCGCGCGTCGAGTCGGGCGACCTCGATCCCGCCCGGGCGCGTCGCGTGATCCTCTGCACCGGCAAGGTCTTCTACACGCTCGAGCGCGTCCGCGAGGAGAGCGCGTTCGACGACGTGGCGCTCCTGCGGGTCGAGCAGTTGCACCCGTTCCCCTTCGAGACCCTCCGCGCAATCCTCTCGGCCTACGGAACGCGCGACTTCCTGTGGGTGCAGGAGGAGCCGTGGAACATGGGCGGCTGGTCGTTCGTACGCGACCGGCTGAAGCGCGCGCTGCCCAAGGGCGGACGCGTCCGCTACGTGGGTCGGCCCGAGGCGTCGAGCCCGGCGCCCGGCTCCTACCGCCAGCACGAGGCCGAGGAGGCGGAGTTCGTCGCACAGGCCTTTGCCAAGCGCGCGCGCCGGCGCCGCGAAGACGACTCCGCCTGACGCTGTATCAGTGACTTTCCGTCACTGACTCGGGGTCAGAGCACCAGCTCCGCCATCAACGGCACGGCCGCCGGCGGCCCCGAGATGCACATCGTGCCTACCGGTGACTCCTTCCAGGCGTCGAGCCGGTCCCGGATCCGCTCGCGCGGACCGACGAGCGCGACCCGGTCGACCAGCGCGTCGGGAACCGCGGCCACCGCCTCCTGGCGCTTGCCGTCCAGGTACAGGTCCTGGATGCGGACGGCGTCCTCCTCGAAGCCCAGGCGCTTGGCGTAGTCGTTGTAGAAGTTCTTGCTGCGCGCGCCCATGCCGCCGCCGTTCCCCGCCCGCTTCACGCCCTCCTCGATATAGGGCGTGAACAGCTCGGGGAGCTCGACGCGGGACTCGCGCGCGAGGATCTGGCGAATGATCGAGATGTACTCCCTCACGCGGGTCAGGGGTTTCCCGTATGCGACACCGTGCCAGCCCTCGACCACCCTGGGGCCCGGACGGCCCCAGGCCCAGGATGAAGCGGCCCCCGGATAGCTGGTCGAGCGTCATGGCCTGCATGGCGCACATGGCGGGCGTGCGCGCGGGGATCTGCATGATCGCCGTGCCGAGCTGGATGCGGCTCGTCTGTGCGCCGAGCCACGCCAGCGGCACGATGGCATCGGAGCCATACGCCTCCGCTGCCCAGCGGGAGTGGAATCCCAGGGCCTCCGCCTGCTTGACGAGTTCCACGTTCAAGCCCATACCCGATCCTGAGTAACCCACGTCAGTCCGAGACGCATTCACGATCCTCCCGTACTGCGCGCATCCTGAATGTCAGGGGCGTCGTAGGCAAGACACCCGGATTTGTTGAGTGAAGTCCTCTACGACTCAGGTTCACACGGCGGAGTCCACGCTCCGTGACAATCTCGTGACATCACCGGGAAAGCTTCTCGACAGTCGGCGCGAGACCGCTTAGTTTGTTGATGACATCGACCCTGAGATAGGAGAAACCTCCAATGACATGGCAACGCTCCCTCCA
>JAFDDB010000158.1 GCA_019311115.1 Deltaproteobacteria bacterium | reverse complement strand
TCCGCGGCCACGTTCATCCCTCGTTCGATTTCCCTTGATCCTGCGGTCGCCGAGAGTAATATGTCAGTGACCTATTCCCAAGTTCCCCTGGAGGACGACTCGATGGACATCCTTGTCGCAGACGCAGCCCTTGCCGAGAAGCACTCGAAGCTCATTCCCGACCTGGTCCACATGACGGGCGCCTCCTCGTACGACTACCAGTTCGGGGCGGACCGCCGGCTCTTCGATCGCTTCGTCGAAGCGGCGTGGCTGGAGCCGCGCACCCTCTTCTCCCACACCGAAGCCACGCTGGCGGTCGAGGGAGACGCGCTGATCGGAGTCGAGATCGGCTATGACGGGCCGGGCTGGTACAAGCTGAAGAGGGCACTGCGAGGCGTTTCGAAGAAGCTCCTGGAATCCGGCGCAACGACCCTCGACGCCCTGCGCGGCATGGGCGAGCGGTCACTCAAGGCCAGCTACCTGAACCCCTACATCCCGGACAGCGCCTACTACGTTCTCGCGCTTGCGGTCGTCGACACGCATCGGGGACGCGGGATCGGCGCCGGGCTGCTGAAGAACGCAGTCGAGGCGGCGCGCACCGCCGGGTATCGCGAGCTCCACCTCGACGTCCTGTCCGACAATCCAGCCGTGAGCTTCTATGAGTCGATGGGGCTGGTCTGCGTGGCCGAGACGGTCGCGCCGGAGCCCTGTCGCGAGCACGGCATCCCGATGGAGATGCGGATGGTCCTTCCTCTATGACGCCCAGGGTCGTTCTGATAACCGGGGCCTCGGCCGGGTTCGGCAGGGCCTGCGCCGAACACCTGGGCCGGCTCGGTCACCGTGTCTACGGAACCAGTCGCCGTGCCGCGTTCCCGGAATCCGCCGACCTCCACTCCTCTCCGCTCATGGTTCCCATGGACGTATGCGACGACGACTCCGTTCAGCGTGCCGTGGACTTCGTCTTGAAGCAGGAAGGCCGGATCGACGTCGTCGTGAACAACGCGGGCGTCGGCCTGGCGGGCGCCGTCGAGGACACGTCGGCCGACGAGGCGAGGGCGCTCTTCGAGACCAACCTCTTCGGAGTGCTGCGGGTCTGCCGTGCGGTCCTGCCCGCACTTCGCGCGCAGGGATCGGGCCTGATCGTGAACGTCAGCTCGCTCGGAGGGCTCGTCACGATCCCGTTCCAGGGCTTCTACTCGGCGTCGAAGTACGCGCTCGAGTCCATGTCCGACGCGCTGCGCATGGAGCTTCGGCCTTTCGGGGTTCACGTGACGCTGCTCGAGCCCGGTGACTTCAAGACCGGATTCACCGGGAGTCGCGTCTTCTCGGCCGAGAGCGGCGAGGGCTCGGCCTACCGCGACCGGTGTCAGCGAGCCGTGTCGGTAATGGAGCAGGACGAGCAGAACGGTGCGGATCCCCGGCAGGTCGCGGTGCTGCTGGCGAAGATCATCGCCAGCCCCTCCCCGCGGAACCGGTACCCGGTGGGTGCGTGGGGCCAGCGGCTGGGCGTTGCCGTGCGACGCGTGCTTCCCTCGGCGCTTCTCGACAAGGCCATCCGGGCGGTCTACCGGGTCTGAGTGCGCGGCCGACCCGGGCCCGCCGTCACATGCGGATCCGCTTCATTCCCGGATCGTACAGAGGGCGCAGGTGCAGCCGCGCGGGGACGCGCGTCGACGCGACCTCCAGTTCATAGCTACTCGCTCGCAGTGCGGTCGTGTCGATGCCCTTCGCGTCACGCACGTAGCCGTAGCCGATCCCCTTGCCGACCGTGTATCCCCAGCCGCCGCTGGTGAGCCACCCGACGCGCTCGCCGTCGCGCAGGATCGTCTCGCGTCCGAGCAGGACCACGTCCGGATCGTCGATGGTAAAGCCGACGAGTCGGCGCTTCAGGCCCTCGCGCTTCTGGCGCTCCAGTGCCTCGCGTCCGAGGAAGTCGATCCCGGCGTCCAGCTTCACCGCCCAGCCCAGGCCCGCCTCGAGCGGCGTGTTGTTCGGCGTGATGTCTGTCGCCCAGGCCCGGTAGCCCTTCTCGAGCCGGAGGCTCTCGATCGCGCGGTACCCCGCGTTGACGATCCCGTGCGAGGCTCCCGCCTGCATCAGCGCGTCGTAGACCTCGCCCGCGTGCTCCGTCGGAACGTGCAGCTCGAAGCCGAGCTCACCCACGTACGTGATGTGCAGCGCGCGAACGGGCGCACCGGCGATGGACACGGTGCGGTGCGTCGCGAACGGCAGGGCGGCGTCGGAAACCGGGTCGTCGCAGACGGCGGCCAGCACGTCGCGGGCGGCGGGCCCCATCAGCGCCAGCACCGCCAGGTCTTCGGTCACTTCGCGAAGCCGCACATCGAGGTCAGGCGGCAGGTTCCGCTCGATCCAGCAGCGATCGTGGGTGGCGAAGCCGGTGCCCGTGACCAGGTAGAACCGGTCCTCGTCGAGCCGGGCCACGGTGAGGTCGCACTCGATTCCACCGCGGCGGTTGAGCATCTGCGTGTAGGTGAGGCTTCCGGGCGGCTTCGCGACGTCGTTGGCGCAGAGCCAGCCAAGGGCCTTCTCCGCGTCCCGACCCGTGAGCTCGAACTTCGCGAACGACGTCTGGTCGAACAGGCCGACGCGCTCGCGCACGGTCCGGTGCTCCTCGCCGACGTAGGCGAACCAGTTGGGCCGTTCGAACGAGTACCGGTCCTCGGCCGCCACCCCGTCCGGCGCGAACCAGTTCGGGCGTTCCCAGCCGAGCTTCTCGCCGAAGCAGGCGCCCGCAGAGCGAAGCCGCTCGTACAGCGGTGAGCGTCGGCGGGGGCGGGCGCTCTGGTGCTCCTCGCCGGGCCACGAGATGGTGTAGTGCTTGCCGTAGAGCTCGAGCGTCCGCTCGCGGACCCAATCGATGTCGCGGTGCGGCGGTCCGAAGCGGCGGATGTCCACGGGCCACAGGTCGAAAGGCGGCTCGCCGTTCTCGATCCACGCTGCCAGCGCCCATCCCGCTCCGCCGGCCGCGGCGATGCCGAACGCGTTGAAGCCAGCGCCCACGAAGTAGCCGGGCCGCTCCGGGGCCTCGCCGAGGATGAAGTTGCCGTCGGGCGTGAAGCTCTCCGGACCATTGATCATCTGGCGGATCTCCGCGCTCTCGAGCGCGGGGACCCGGGGGAAGGAGAGCGCGGCCAGCTGCTCGAAGTGGTCGAAGTCCGGGTCGAGAAGATCGAAGTGGAAGCCCTCGGGAATGCCGTCCACCGCCCACGGGACCGGGTTCGGCTCGTAGCCGCCCATGATCAGCCCGCCCACCTCCTCCTTGTAGTAGGTGAGCCGATCCGGATCGCGAAGCGTGGGAAGCGCGGAGTGCACTCCCTGGATGGGACCGCTGATCATGAACTGGTGCTGGACGGAGACGAGCGGAACGTTGACACCCGCGAGACGCCCGAACTCGGCCGCCCACTGCCCACAACAGTTGACCACGACCTCACAGGCGATGCGCCCGCGCGGCGTCGACACGGCCGCGACGCGCCCGTTCTCGATCTCGAGCGCAGTCACCGGGCAATCCTCGATCACGGTCACTCCCTGCATGCGCGCGCCGCGGGCGAGCGCCTGGGTGAGGTCCACGGGGCTGGCGGATCCGTCCGTCGGCAGGAAGGCGGCACCGACCACGTCGTCGATCTCCATCGGCGGCCAGAGATCGCGCGCCTCGTTCGGGGTCAGGAGCTGCATCTCCATGCCGAAGCTGTGAGCGGTGGTCGCCTGGCGTTCGTACTCGGCCATCCGCGCGCGGCTGCACGCCAGCCGGAGTCCCCCGTTGCACTTCCAGCCCGTCGCCTGTCCGGTCTCCTGCTCCAGCCGCTGGTAGAGCGCGACCGACTCTCCCAGCAGCCGGGTGATGCTCGCGGAGCTGCGCAGCTGTCCGACCAGCCCCGCCGCGTGGAAGGTGCTGCCACTGGTCAGACGGGCACGCTCCAGCAGGACCACGTCGGTCCAGCCGAGCTTCGCCAGGTGATACGCCGTCGAGCACCCCATGATGCCGCCGCCCACGACGAGGGCGCGGGCCTGGGTCGGAAAGTCGGACACCCGCTTCACTGCTCCTGGAACCGGGCCCAGGTCGCTTCGAAGCGCCGCAGGTTCGTGTCCGTGTACGCGACGAAGTCGAAATCGACGCTCGAATGGTGCTCCGAGACAAGGCTCCACATGGCCTCGCGCAGCAGTGAGGCGCACTTCATCGCCGCGTAGCGGTGTCGAAGGTCGTCCGTGAGCGTCCCCTCGAAGTAGCGCTCCAGCAGCGCCTCCTCACTCCGGGCGTCGAGCTCGTTGTTGGAGGCGAGGCCGCCCAGGTCGAAGAGAGGGCTGTTGAAGCCGGCGTAGTCCCAGTCGATCAGCCAGATCCTGTCGCCGTCGTCGATGAAGTTGGCCGCGAGCAGGTCGTTGTGTCCGAAGACGAGAGAGACCCGGCCGACTGCGCGCTCGAGCTTCACTGCGATATCGAGCAGGCGGGGCAGCGCGGGCACCATTCGGCTCCCGGCCTCGCGCAGGGTGTGCGCGTAGTCGCGAACCACCTGGAACACCCAGAAGACCATGGCCGGACCGCGCAGGTGCTTCGGGATCTCGGTGTGGCAACGCTTGACCAGCGCAACGATCCGCTCGAGGGTCTCCGGCTCGCCGACGTCCTGGGGCCGAAGCGTGCGGCCCTCGATGAACTGCAGCACCATCGCGCCGTCTTCGCAATGCAGTACCTCGGGCGAGATCCCGGCTGCGTGGGCCGCGCGGCTCGCCGCCCGCTCGTGGAAGCGCATGACGCCGTGCCGGGGAATGTCGACGCCGATTCGCACGAAGTGGCGCCGCCCGGCGTGTTCGACGAGGAAGTTCGAGTTGGTGATGCCGCCGTCGAGCGGCTCCGGTTCGACGGGCCCGCACCAGCAGGACAGGCTTGCGGCTCGGGCGCGCGGATCCACGTGCATGTCCGGACGAGAATACCCTGGATCCGGCTGCGTCCGCAGGCACGATCCCGGTCCCGGACCCCATCGGCCGCGTATACTGGCCTTGATGAAGCTCGAGACGCGGCTCGAAAAGGTGGCCGGACTGCTTGCGGAGCGCGCCGCCGAGCGTGGCGTGCCCGGCGCGTCGCTCGCCGTGATGGCGGGCGGCGAGTTCTTCGAGACGGCGACGGGAGTGGTGAACGCGAGCACCGGCGTCGAGGCGACGATCGACTCGGTGTTCCAGATCGGCTCGATCACCAAGACCTTCACGGCGACGCAGGTCATGCAGCTCGTGGACGAGGGCCGCGTGGAGCTCGACGCGCCGATCTGGAACTACATGCCGGAGTTCCACGTGGGCGACGCGGACGCGACCACTTCGGTGACGGTGCGACAGCTCCTGACCCACACCAGCGGGATCGACGGTGACTTCTTCGAGGACACGGGCCGCGGCGAAGACTGCGTCGAGCGCTACCTGGTCGCGATGCGGGCCGTGCCACAGCTCTACCCACCCGGGGCGATGTTCTCGTACTGCAACGCGGGGTTCGTCGTGCTCGGTCGGCTGATCGAGAAGATGACGGCCAAGACGTGGGACAAGGCGCTCCGCGACTCGGTCCTCGCGCCGATCGGCACCGACAAGATGGGGACGCAGCCGGAAGAGGCGATCCTGCACCGCGCCGCGGTCGGCCATATGCCGCATCCGGAGACGAAGGAGCCGACGGTCGTGCCGATCTGGCGACTGAACCCGTCGAACGGGCCCGCCGGCGCCACGCCGTTCGCCACCGCGCGCGACCTGCTGCGCTTCGCGCGCATGCACCTCGACGGCGGCGTGGCGGCGGGCGGTGCGCGGGTGCTGTCGGAGGCGTCCGCGCGCGCCATGCGCGAGCGCCAAGTCGAGCTGCCCGAGACCTCGATGGCGAGCGCGTGGGGGCTCGGCTTCATGCTCTTCGACTGGGGTACGCCAGTCTTCGGGCACGACGGCGGAACCATCGGGCAGGCCTCCTTCCTGCGCATCGTGCCCGAGCACGACGCGGCGGTGTCGCTGCTCACGAACGGCGGCAACGCGCAGGCGCTCTACCGCGACGTCTTCGACCCGGTGCTCGGCGAGCTGGCGGGCATCTCGCTTCCGCCGCTCCCCGAGCCGGACCCGGACCTCGCGCTCGAGCTCGAGCGCTACACGGGCCGCTACGAGCGGATCAGCTCGCGCACGGACGTCGAGCTGATCGACGGGACGCTGCGCTTCGCGACCCGCGGTCTGCGCGGGATGATGCGCGCCATGCCGCCGCAGGCGGGCACGCTCGAGCCCGTGAACGATCGCACCTTCGTGGCCCGCCTGGACGGGGACGAGAACGGGACGCCCGCGGCGGTCGTGTTTCTCGAGCCCGACGACGCGGGCCGCCCTGCCTACGTGCTCGCAGGCGGGCGAGTGAACCCGCGCGTGCGCTAGTCCCGCCGCCCCTCGACGTCCTCGAAGACCAGGCCCGCCGTGTTGTGGCCTGAGAGCATGGTCCCCGTGAACCCCGCGCCGGGGAAGGTCCAGGCGCCGGCCAGGTAGAGGCCCGGAACGCTGGTCCGCGGCTGCGGGCGGTGCACGCTGTGGCTGTCGGGCGCGAACGCGTAGCCGTAGATCGACCCAAGCGGGTTCGAGGAGTAGCGGTTCATGGTGTGCGGGGTTCCCGTCTCGCAGACCTCGATGCGCTCGCGAACGCCGGGAATGGCCTCGTTCAGCCGGCCGATGAAGTACTCCTCCAGTTCGCGCTTGCGTTCGCGGTAGTCGTCTTCGGTCAGGTCGGACCAGAGGCGACCGTCGGCCATGGTGGCGACGTGCAGGATGGAGCGGCCCGCGGGCGCGTGGCCCGGGTCGGCCAGGTCGTGGTTGCCCAGCAGCCAGCCCTGGGAGCGGTAGTCGCCGCGCTCTAGCGCCGCCCACTCGGCGTCCAGGTCGTAGGTCGGGTTGTGGAACGCCCCTCGATCCCGGAGCCCGAGCTTCGCGGCGTCGCCGCGAATCCCCACGTAGGCCTGGTGGATCGAGCACGCGATCGGCAGCGCATCGCCGGTCTTGCGGTCCGTCTCGGCCAGCTCCGGCCGGTCGAGCAGGGTCTCGAAGGTCAGCGGCGCCGCGGCGTTGCTGACGACGGCGGCCGCGCGGAAGCTGCCGCGCCTCGCCGTCTCGACGCCGACCACTCGTCCCGCCTCGGTCACGATCCCGGTGACCTCGGTGTTCAGCAGGACCTTGCCCCGGTTCTCCTCGATGATCGAGACGAAGGCGTCGGACAGCGCCTGGCCGCCACCCTTCACGTAGAAGCAGCCGCCGAAGTGGAAGCTGCTCCACATCATTGCGTAGGTGAACCCGCTGAGTCTCGAGGGGACGAGGCCCAGGTAGCCCCACAGCGTCGAGAAGATCCCCGCGATGCGCTCGTCCTGGACGTGCTGCTCGATCAGCTGCTGAAGCGTCAGGCCCATCGAGGCCATCGCCTCGGGGGACAGGTCGTCGCCGTTCCCGCCGTCGATCTTGCGAAGCGTCGCGAACAGGTCGCGGACTCCGCCGGCGTGCTCCGGATAGCACTCGCAGAGCAGGGCCTCGTAGGCGTCGGCGTCGGCGGGCACCTGGAGATCGTGCGCGGGCCCGCGCGTCCGGTAGGCGATGTCGAAGCGGTTGAGCTCGATGCGGTCGAGCACGCCGAGCTCCCCGAGCATGCGGTCCATGCCGCGTCCGGGTGCCAGGTTTCCCGTCTGGTGCAGGGCGACGTCGAAGTCGTAGACGATCTTCGTGCCGCGCACCTTGCGCAAGAAGTGGTGAGCGTAGCCGCCGGCGAACACGTGCTGCTCGAGCACGAGCACGCGCAGCCCCGCCTTCGCCATCCGCGTCGCCGCGGTGAG
>JAFDDB010000157.1 GCA_019311115.1 Deltaproteobacteria bacterium | reverse complement strand
GCCGGCGCCGGCCGGCGCTTCGGGGGCGGGCGCAGGCGCCTCGGCGGACGCCGGCGCTGGCGTCGCGGCCTCGGCCTCGGCCTCGGCCGGCTTCTCTTCCGGCTTCTTCCCCTGCTCGCCGCGGTACGCCGCGGCCATGCGCTCGAGGCGGGCCGGGCGCCGCGCGGGCTGCGTGATCTCGACCACGCGCTTGCCGACGGCGGGCACGGCCTCCTCGGACTCCGTCGTGGCCTGGGCCGCGGCCTTGCCCTCTGCCACGATGCGCTCGTTGAACGCCTCGCGGCCCAGGCGGCAGGCCTCCGCGGTCTTCTCCAGGTAGAGCGAGATTGCGCGAATCGCGTCGTCGTTGCCCGGGATCGGGTAGTCGACGCCGTCCGGGTTGCAGTTCGAGTCGACCACCGCGATGACGGGAATGCCGAGGCGGCGCGCCTCGGCCAGCGCGATCGTCTCCTTGCGGATGTCGATGATGAACATGATGTCGGGCAGGCGCTCCATGTCCTGGATGCCCTCGAACGCCGTCATCAGCTTGCGGTGCTCGCGCGTGAGCTTGGAGCGGTCCTTCTTCGACAGCGCGTCCACGCCCTCCTCGCTGCCGAGCATCTCCGTCAGCTCCTTCATCCGGTCGACGCCCTTCCGGATGGTGCGGAAGTTGGTGAGCATGCCGCCGAGCCAGCGACGGTGGACGAAGGGCATGTCGCAGGAGCGTGCCATCTCGGCCACGATGTCCTGCGCCTGGCGCTTGGTGCCCACGAACAGGACCGTCGCACCGTGCGTCACGGAATCGACCACGAACTCAAGCGCGCCCTTGAAGCGGGGCAGCGACTCCTGCAGGTCGATGATGTGGATGCCGTTTCGCTCGCCGTACAGGTACGGCTTCATGTGCGGGTGCCAGCGCCGGGTCTGATGCCCGAAGTGGACGCCGGCATCGAGCAGCTCCCGCATGGTCACCGGGGCAGTCGACATTCGATGGTTCTCCAGTCTTCGACCGTTGCGAGCCGGAGCCCGCGCACGATCAGGGTTTTTTCCTCCGCCCCTGGTCGGTCCCGAGCACGTCGGTCCGGCCCCGCTCTTCCCGCGTGGCGGGAACCCCGAGCGGACGGGGCGTGTGAAGTGAGAGGGTCTATAGCAGAGGCCCGCCCCCGTCTCAAGCCTAAACCTGTGAATCTACAGCGGTTTCAGAGCTATCCGGAGCCAACCGCAGGAGCGGGGTCCGGGGGCGAGCGGTCCGGCAGGCCGCTCAGGTGCGCGGTGTCGCTGAACACGACCAGCTTCCAGATGAAGCCCGACGCCATCGGCTGGGTGTGCAGCCGCGTGATTCCCGCCCAGGCGCTCTCGAAGCGCATATACGCCCAAGGCACCGGGTCGATCCCGAGCAGGTGGGAGAGAATCACTGCGTTGGTGCCCGCGTGGGCCACGACCAGCAGCCGCTGCCGGGTCTGCTCGGGGACGTTCCAGACGCGGTGGCCCGTGTTCTGGTGCAGCCCCATGCGGTGCTCGCCCAGCAGCAGGCCCTCGATGCCGGAGCTGACCCGCTCGTAGAAGTGGCGAAACGACTCTCCGCCCTCCACCCCGTCGCCCTGCATGCCGTTCCAGTGGTCCTCCAAGTCGCGGGCCCGCGCCCGGCTGAAGAAGTCCTCCACCTGCTTGCTGGTCAGGCCCTCGAGCGCGGGCAGCCGCAGCTCCGCGAGCCAGGGCTGGACGATCGGGTCCGCGGCGAGCGCGTCGATCACGGGGGCGGCGGTCTCGGCCGCCCGCTGGAGGGGGCTCGTGTAGACGGCGTCGAACGACTCCCCGCCCAGCACGTCGGCCACGCAGCGCGCCTGCCGGTGGCCGAGTTCGGTGAGCTGCGGCTGGTCCACGGCGCGCCCGCCGGGCTCCCAGTGGGGCTCGCCGTGCCGCACCAGGACCAGCTCGATCACGTGGTGTACTCGGCGTTGATGCGCACGTAGCCGTAGCCGAGGTCGCAGGTGAGCATGCGCGCGCGCCCGCGCCCGCGCCCGATCGAGATCTCGAACACGACGCGCTTGGCGCGTACCGCGC
This sequence comes from Deltaproteobacteria bacterium, assembly GCA_019311115.1. Classification (GTDB taxonomy): domain Bacteria; phylum Myxococcota_A; class UBA9160; order SZUA-336; family SZUA-336; genus JAFDDB01. Next base: position 5,806 of record JAFDDB010000157.1, on the reverse strand, counting down.
GCTCGGCGCGCTTGTGCGCGGCGGGGCCGCCGAAGGGACCGCCGCCCCGCATGACCTCGACGCCGCCGATGCGGATGCCGAAGTCCTCGGTCCGGAACGGCACACCGGCCGCGCCCGCGGCCTGCACGATGCGGCCCCAGTTCGGGTCCGCGCCGAAGAGCGCCGTCTTGACCAGCACCGAGTTCGCGATCCGGCGCGCCATCTTCTCGGCGGCGGCGTCGCTACGCGCGCCACTCACGATCACCTCGCCGATGCGGCTCACGCCCTCGGCGTCGGCCGCGAGCTTCTCGGTCAGGTCCTCGCAGACGTCGGCCAGCGTGCGGCGGAAGTCGCGCGCGCCCGCCGAGCGCGGCCCGAGCGGCCGGTTGCCCGCGCGGCCGTTCGCCAGAATGGTCACCGTGTCGCTGGTGCTGGTCTCGCCGTCGATGGTCAGGCGGTTGAAGGTCGGCTCGACCGCCTCGACCAGCGCCTCGCGCAGGAACTCGGGCTTCACCGCCAGGTCGGTGAACAGGTAGCCGAGCATGGTCGCCAGGTCGGGCATGACCATACCCGCGCCCTTCGTGATGCCGAGCAGGTCGAAGCTGCGCGTGCCGGCGTGCGAGAGCTTGGGACGCGTGTCCGTGGTCAGGATCGCGCGCGCCGCGCGCGTCCAACCGCTGGTCGAGAGCCGCGACGCGGCCTGGCGAATGCCGGCCTCGATGCGGGGCATGGGAAGCGGCTGTCCGATCACGCCGGTCGAAGCCACCTGCACGTCGGCGTCGGCGACCTCGAGCGCGTCCGCGGCCACGTGCGCCATGCGCTCGGCATCGCGGGCACCGCGCGCACCCATGGCGACGTTCGAGATGCCGCTGTTCACCACCACGACCTGCGCTCGCCCGCGGCGCAGACGGCGGCGCGAGAGCACGACCGGCGCGCCGGGGAAGCGGTTGCGCGTGAACACGCCCGCGGCGGCGGCCGGGCAGTCCGAAGCGATCAGCGCGAGGTCGAGGTCGCCCGACGGCTTGATGCCGCAGTGCAGTCCCGCCGCCGCGAAGCCTCGAACCCGGGGCCGCACGTCAGGCGGCGGCGCCGCAGCACTTCTTGAACTTCTTGCCCGAGCCGCAGGTACACGGCTCGTTGCGGCCGACCTTGCGGCCCTGCCGCTGCACGGTCTGCTGTCCGGCTTCGGCGCTGGGCGTGTTCGCGTGCCGTTCCGAGATCTGGCGTTCGAGCGCGCGGCGGCGCGCCTCTTCGGCGGCGCGCATCTCGCGCAGCCGCTCAGGCGACGGGATGTTGAAGGCGACGTGGAACATCTGCTCGACGGCGCGCGAGCGGATCCGCTCCTCCATCTTCATGAACATGTCGTAGCCCTCGCGCGTGTACTCGCGCTTGGGGTCCGTACCGCCGTAGCCGCGCAGCCCGATCCCCTCCTTCAGGTGATCCATGCCGAGCAGGTGGTCCTTCCACTGCTGGTCCATCGTCTGCAGCAGCGTTCCGCGCGCGATGTCGGAGAACGTGGGAAGCACGAGGTCCGGATGGCCCTCGCGCATGTCCACGAACATCTGGATCTGCGAGTCGAGCCGCGCCTGAACTAGCTCGTCGAGCCGCTCGCGCACCTTCTCGCGGTCCGGATCGGAGTCCTTGGGGTGGAACACCTCGTCGTCGGCTTCGGGCTGCGTGGCGAACTGGCGCTCCGCCTCGTGCAGCAGGGTCTCGATGTCGGGCTCGCCGCGGTCGGGAACGGTCGCCTCGATCAGCTCGTCGAGGAGTCCGGCGGCCAGCGCGGCGTACTCCTGCTCGAGTTCGCCCGTCATGCCCAGCACTTCCTTGCGCCAGGCGTAGATGCTCTCGCGCTGCTTGTTCATGACGTCGTCGTACTCGAGCAGGTGCTTGCGGATGTCGAAGTTGCGCGCCTCGACCTTGGCCTGCGCCCGCTCGATCTGCTTCGAGAGCATGCGCGCCTCGATCGCCTCGCCCTCCTTCAGGCCGAGCGTCTTCATCAGCCCCTTGATCCGGTCCGAGCCGAAGATGCGCAGCAGGTCGTCCTCGAGGGACAGGAAGAAGCGCGACGCCCCCGCGTCGCCCTGGCGCCCCGAGCGGCCGCGCAGCTGGTTGTCGATGCGGCGCGACTCGTGGCGCTCGGTGCCGATCACGTACAGGCCGCCCGCCTCGAGCACCGTCTCGCGCTGCGCGGCGCACTCGGCCTGCAGCCGCTCGAACTCGCCGGCGTACTCGGGCGAGTCCTCGGTGAGCCCGCGCGCCTTGAGCATCATCTCCGCGTTTCCCCCGAGGACGATGTCGGTACCGCGGCCCGCCATGTTGGTCGAGATGGTCACCGATCCCGGCGCGCCGGCCTGCGCGACGATCTCGGCCTCGCTCTGGTGCTGCTTGGCGTTCAGGACGCTGTGCTTGAGGCCCTTGTTCTTGAGACGCTTGGCCAGCATCTCGGAGGTCTCGACCGCGATCGTGCCGACGAGAACGGGCTGGCCGCGCTGCTGCGCCTCCTCGATCTCCTCGATGACGGCCTTCCACTTCTCGGTGCGCGAGCCGTAGACGACGTCGTCCCAGTCCTTGCGAACCATCTTGACGTTCGTCGGCACGACGATGACGTCCAGGTCGTAGATCTTCGCGAACTCGGGGGCCTCGGTGTCGGCCGTACCGGTCATGCCCGACAGCTTGTCGTACATGCGGAAGTAGTTCTGGAACGTGATCGACGCGTAGGTCTGGCTCTCGTTCTGGATCTGGACGCGCTCCTTGGCCTCGACGGCCTGGTGGATGCCGTCGGCCCAGCGGCGGCCCTCCATCAGGCGGCCGGTGAACTCGTCGACGATGATGACCTGGCCTTCCTTGACCACGTACTGGACGTCGCGCTGGTAGAGCGCGTGGGCGCGCAGCGCGTTGCCGACCACGTGGAGGCTGTCCATGTGCTCGGGCGCGTACAGGTTGTCGACTCCGAGCAGCTTCTCGACGGCGGCGACGCCCTCGTCGGTGAACATGACCTGGCGCGCCTTCTCGTCGACCGTGTAGTGCTCGTCCTTGCTGAGCTTGGGGATCACCTTGTCGATGCGCCGGTACTTCTCGGGATCGTCGTCGACCGGCCCCGAGATGATGAGCGGAGTCCGCGCCTCGTCGATCAGGATCGAGTCGACCTCGTCCACGATCGCGAAGTTGTGGTCGCGCTGCACGAACACGTCGAGCGACGGCTTCATGTTGTCGCGCAGGTAGTCGAAGCCGAACTCGTTGTTCTGCCCGTACGTGATGTCGGCCCGGTACGCGGCGGCGCGCTCCTCGTCGGTCATGCCGTGCACGACACAGCCCACGTCGAGTCCGAGTAGCCGGTGCACCGCGCCCATCCACGCGGCGTCCCGGCGCGCCAGGTAGTCGTTGACGGTCACGACGTGGACGCCCTTTCCGCTGAGAGCGTTCAGGTACGACGGCAGCGTGGCGGCGAGCGTCTTGCCCTCGCCCGTCTTCATCTCGGCGATCTTGCCCTGGTGCAACACCATGCCGCCGACCATCTGCATGTCGAAGTGGCGCTGGCCGAGCGTGCGCTTGGCGGCTTCGCGCACCAGCGCGAAGGCCTCGGGCAGGACGGCGTCGAGATCCTCGCCCTTGTCCACGCGCTCGCGAAGCGCGTCCGAGGCGCGGCGGAGTCCCTCGGCGTCGAGCGGTTCGAAGTCGGACTCGAGCGCGTTGATCCGCGAGACGATGGCGCGGAGCGGCTTGAGAGACCGCTCGTTGGCCGAGCCGAAGACTGCGTTCACGTAGCGAATGGCTGGCCCTCCGCCGGGTCACGTCCCGCTGGGCAAGGGCGGCGAAGTATACGCAACGCCCCGTGGGGGAGCCAGATCAGTCGAGGATGTAATTCTGCGGATTCACAGGCTTTCCGTTCACTTCCACCTGGTAGTGGAGGTGCGGACCGGTGCTGCGCCCGGTGTTGCCCATGGTCGCGATCACCTGCCCGCGGCGGATCTTCTGGCCGGGCTGGACGCGCAGCTCGTGGAGGTGCCCGTAGATCGTCTCGATGCCGTAGCCGTGCGAAACGCTGATCGCGTTGCCGAGCGCGCGGCGGTCGCGGGCGTAGCGGACCACTCCGTCGGCCGGCGCGATTACGGGAGTGCCCATGCGGCCAGCGATGTCGATGCCGCGGTGGATCTCGCGGTTGCCCGTGAAGGGCGACGAGCGGTAGCCGAACGACGACGTGACCCAGCCGCGCGTCGGCGTGACCGACGGCGTGGCCGCGAGGCGCGCCTGCTGGTTCTCGAGGTGGGTGATCACCGTCATCAGGCTCTCGGCCTCGGCGCTCGCGGCCTCGGCGAGCCTGCCGAAGCTGGCAGTCATGCGGCGGTGGCGGCTGTCACGCGTCAACCCGGCCACGTCGGCCGCCGAGATCAGCTCGTCCTCGACGCCACCGATGCCCGGAAGCGGCAGCGGGTCCGCGGGGTCCAGGTTCGTGATCACCCTGAGCTTGCGGTCGAACCGCGACACGCGCGCCAGGTGCTCGGCGATCTCTCCGACCTGCTCAGAGTACGCAGCCAACTGCTCGCGTTGCTCGCTGGTCTCGGTGCGCAGGTAGTCCAACTCGCCCAGCAGGTGCCGTGCCCGGACGTAATCGACGCTCAGCACCAGGATCAGCACCGAGAGCACGACGCCGGCAGCCGCGGCGCGGCGGATCCAGTAGCGCGCCACGTGGTAGCGGCGGATCTGCCCGGACCGGCCGGGCACGTACATGAACGTGACGACGTCGTCGCCCGGAACTCGCGCCATCAGGCTGCCTCCCCGTCTGATTTCGAGGTCCGCGACCAGATCCGCAGCACCAGGCGGCCCATGCGCACCTCGTCACCGTCGCTGAGTTCGGACTGGTGCTCGCGGGCGCCGTTGACCAGCGTGCCGTTCGTGCTGTCGAGGTCCTGCACGAAGAGCTTCGCGCCCTTGAACCCGATCATCGCGTGGGCCCGCGAGATGGTTGCCTCGCTCAGGATCAGGTCGGCGCTGCGGCCGCGGCCGATCACGGTGCTGGGCCGGTCGAGCGGCCACTCGAGGCCCTGGTAGAAGCCGCTCTCGACACGGACGAAGAGACCGGGCGGCGGCGCACCGCCCCTGTTCTTCGAAACCTGCTCTGATTTCGTTGCCATCTGGGACCTGCCTGCGTCTCCGTGAGCGGGCCACGAGGCCCTGCAGAGGCATCGGCAAAGGGGGGGGGAACTTGACCGCCGCCGTCACCTTCGAGGCCCGCCAGGCGGCGCCGCGTCAGTCGCCCGAGAGCAACTCCCGCGCGTGGGCACGGGCGACATCCGTGACACGCCCGCCAGACGACATGCGCGCGATCTCCTCGACGCGGTCGTCGCCGTCGAGGCGCTCCACGGCCGTGCGCGTGCGGCCCGCCCGCGTGCGCTTTCGCAGGCGGTAGTGGGTGCGGCCGAGCGCCGCGATCTGCGGCAGGTGCGTGATGCAGAGGATCTGGTGCGTCCGTCCCAGACTGCGCAGCCGCTCGCCCACGCGCCGCGCGGTGCGGCCGCCGACCCCCGCGTCGATCTCGTCGAAGAGCAGCGAACGGCCGCCGTCGGCGTCCCGCAGGACGTTGCGCAGCGCCAGCAGCAGCCGCGACAGCTCGCCGCCCGACGCGGCGTCGCGCAGGCGGCGCGGCTCCTCGCCGGGATTCGCCGCCAGCAGGAGCGCCGCCCGCTCCTGTCCGCGCGGACCCGAGGGAGCCTCGATCCCGTCCGGACCCTTGGCCGGCAGCGTCTCGAAGCCGACGCGGAACTCCGCGCGGCCCAGCTCGAGCGCCGCCAGCTCGGCGCCGACCCGGGTCTCGAGCTCGCTCGCG
>JAFDDB010000156.1 GCA_019311115.1 Deltaproteobacteria bacterium | reverse complement strand
CATCCTGGGCGTGGTCGCGCTCTCTGGCGTGGTGGTGAACGCGAGCCTCGTCCTGGTGCACGCCGTCAACCGCAGCCGCGCGGCCGGCGCGACCATCGCCGAGGCCGTGCGCGAGGGTGCGGTCACTCGCTTCCGCCCCATCTTCTTGACCTCGGTCACGACCTTCTTCGGCCTGGTGCCGCTGATGCTCGAGAGCAGCGTGCAGGCGCAGTTCCTGATCCCGATGGCGGTTTCCCTGGCCTTCGGGGTAGTCTTTGCGACGCCGGTCACCCTGCTGATCGTTCCGTCGCTCTACCTGATCCTCGACGACCTGCGGCGACTCCCCGCCCGGATCCGGCAGCGGCGCGAGCGGGTACGGGTCCGGGTCCCGGCCTGAGACCCGCGCCCACGAGGATCGACCATGAGCACGAGCCTTTCGACCGAGCAGATCGACCACTACCGCGAGCAGGGCTACGTCGTCGTACCGCAGGCTCTCGGTCCCGACGAGATCAAGCGCTACCTGTCGCGCGCCACCGCGATCGCGCACGGAGACTACCCGCCCGAGGCCCGGCGCCGCCTGGTCAAGGACATCCGCTTCGCCAAGGGCGACCTGCCGATGCCCGCGGACCCGGAGCACGCTCTCTGGAAGATGCTCAACCCCGACCGCTTCGACCCGGTCATGGCGGAGTGCCTGCACCTTCCGCGCGTGCTCGACGCGGTGTCGTGCCTGATCGGCGAGGACCTGCTCGCCTTCCTGCTCATGTTCATCTACAAGCCGCCCGGGGTCGAGGACGCGTATCACCCCTTCCACCAGGACGGCGCGTACTTCCCGTTCGAGCCGCTCGACCAGGTGGCCGGAGTGTGGATCCCACTCGACCCGGCGGACGCCGACAACGGCAGTCTCTGCGTCGTCCCCGGATCGCACCGGGACGCCATCCAGGGGCACCGCGCCATCCAGGGAGTGAACGCCGGGGCGTTCGCCGCACCGGCGGAGGACGACGCCGAGGCGCACGAGAAGTCCGTCACCTTCGACCTGGATCCAGGCGACTGCGTGATCTTCCACTCCAAGCTGCTTCACCGGACGGGAGGCAACACCACGCAGCGTCACCGCCGCGTGATCACGCTGCACCTCGCGAGCGCGCGCTGCACGCCGAAGAGCGGGGGCATGAGCGAGTTCGGCTTCAACCTGGTTCGTGGCCGGACGTACGAGGGCTGCCTGCAGCCGGCCGAGCACCTTTCCGTGCCGCTGGGCGGGCAGAACCGCTAGCTGTCGCTACGGCGCGCGATCTGTTGAAATGGCGGGATCCAGACCCCGACGAGGAGCGAGCCGATGGCCCTGCAGATGACCACAGAAGAACGCGACGCGTTCCTGGCCGACGTCCACGTCGGCGTGATCGGAATCGACCAGCCCGGGCGCGGCCCGCTGGCCGTTCCCATCTGGTACGACTACGACCCCGCGGTGGGCATCTGGGTCATCACCAGCCCGGACTCCCGCAAGGGACGCCTGCTGCAGGCCGCCGGCCGCTACTCGATCTGCGCACAGGTCGAGACCGGCCTCTACAAATACGTGAGCGTCGAGGGCCCGATCGCCTCCACGCGCGAGGCGGATCTGGAGAAGGACCTGCGCCCGATGGCGCGGCGCTACTTCGGCCAGGAGATGGGCGACCAGTACGTGGCGGCGTCGGGACCCGACCGCGGGCTCGTGTACACCATGCAGCCCGAGCGCTGGCTGACGGTGGACTACGCCAAGATGACGAGCGGGTCCTAGGCCGGGTCCGCTACCACGACTCGCAGTACGGGCGCAGGTCCAGCTCCTGCGTCCACGCGCTGCGCGGCTGCTGGTGCAGCGTCCAGTAGCTCTCGGCGATGTCGTCCGGGTTCAGCAAGCCGTCGGGCGGCAGGTTCTCGATCTGCTTGGCGAAGTTCTCGCGGATCCACGGCATGTCGATCGCGCCGTCGACCAGCGTGTGCGCCACGTGGATCCCCTGCGGCCCGAGCTCGCGCGCCATGGTCTGCGCCAGCGCGCGCAGCGCGTGCTTGGCGCCCGCGAACCCGGCCATGCCCTGGCGGCCGCGCACGCTGGCCGTCGCGCCCGTGAACAGGATCGTCCCGTGCCCGCGCGGGACCATGCGCCGCGCCACCTCGCGCCCCAGCAGGAAGCCCGAGAAGCAGGCCATCTCCCAGATCTTCATGTACTTGCGCGTGGTGAACTCGAGCACGGGGATCGAGACATTCGCCCCGATATTGTGCACCGCGACCTCGATCGGCCCGATCTCGGACTCGATGCGCTCGACCAGCGCGACCACCTCTTCTTCCTTGCGGGCATCGATCCCGAACGGAGTCACCTGTCCCCCCGCCTCGCGGATCTCCTTGCACAGGTCCTGCAGCTTGTCCTCGTGGCGGCGAACGGGGCAGGCGTGAAAGCCCTCACGGGCGAACCGGCGTGCGACCGCACCACCCAGCCCGTCTCCCGCGCCGATCACGAGCGCGACCTTGTCCGGCATGGCGTCCTCCTCAGCTCGCGGTGAGCGCGCGCTCGACGAAATCGAGCTGGTCGTTTCCGAAGAACATCTCGTCGCCCACGAAGAACGTCGGCGCGCCGAAGGCTCCGCGCGCGACCGCCTCGTCGGTGGCCTCGCGCAGCGCGTTCTTGACCGCGGGATCCGACGCCCCCTCGATCAACTCCTTGGCGTCGAGCCCTGCGCCGCGCAGGACCTCGGCGAAGACCTCCGGGTCGCCCAGGTTCTTGGCCTGGGCCCAGAACGCCGGGTACACCGCGCTGTGGAAGGCCTCGAACACGCCGGCGCGTTGCGCGGCGTGGGCGGCGCGCATGATCGGCAGGGTGTTGATCGGGAAGAACGGGTTCGCCTGGAAGTCGATGCCCAGGTACTCGACCCAGCGCTGCATGACGTTCCCGCCGTAGCGCCGCTTGGCCTCGACGGACTGGAGCGCCGGCGACTGGTTTCCCGTCGCCTTGAACACGCCCCCGAGCAGCATCGGCCGGTACACGACCTCGCAGCCGGTGCGCTCGGCGAGCGCTTCGAGGCGCGAGCTGGCCAGGTAGCTGTACGGACTGCCGTAGTCGTAGAAGAACTCGAGACGGGTGGACATGGGGGCTCCTTGCGCGGCCGGCGGGGCCGGCTCGCTCGGTTCAGGAATGAAACCCGCTAGGGAGTGCCCGCAGCCTAGTCGGTTCATTTTCTGAAATCAACTGCTATCCTGCCCGTCGTGCGTTGGAACGAACTCGCCGAGCAGGAGTGCTCGATCGCCCGCACGGTCGCCGTGGTGGGTGACCGGTGGACGCTGCTCGTGCTGCGAGAGGCGTTCCTGGGCACGCGGCGCTTCGGAGACTTCCTGGAGCAGCTGGGCATCTCGCGCCCCTTGCTGAAGGAGCGCCTCGACAAGCTGGTCGAGAACGAGGTGTTGCGCCGCGTCCCCTACGAGGAGCGGCCGCTGCGCCACGAGTACCGGCTGACCGAGAAGGGTCTCGACCTCTACCCGCTGATCGCCGCCATGATCAGCTGGGGCGACCGCTGGATGGCCGGCCCCGAGGGACCGCCGCTCGAGCTGGTACACCGCCCGTGCAACCAGGCTATCCACCCGGTGCCGTGCTGCCCCGAGTGCGGCGAGCCCATAGACGCGCGGCAGATGAAGGTGCGGCCCGGCCCGGGCCGAAGCCAGCCCAGCGGCGTCGAGGCGGACTGAGCTCAGGCGTCGCCGCCGGAGGAATCCCCGAGCAGCCGGTCGCCGAAGCCCGTGCGCCCCTTCTCGGGACGCAGCACCTCGAGCGGATCGCGCAGGTCGTCGACGTAGCCCAGCGCGTACGCCCCGCGCGCGTAGCCGATCAGCTTCTGCAGCGACTCGGGCAGCGTGCGCGCCACCTCGAGCGGCACGCTCAGGTACTGGTTCTCCTCCTGCCGCAGCCACGACCGCGCATAGGTCAGGTTCAAGCCGCAGCGCACGGAGTCCGAGCGGTTCGCGCCGCCTCCGTGATAGAGGGCGCCCGTGTACAGGAGCACGGAGCCCGCTTCCATCTCCGCGGGCTCCGTGTCCTCGTGGGCGAAGCGGAGCTTGTCCTCGCGGCGGTGGCTGCCGGGGATCACGCGCGTCGCGCCGTTCTCCTCGGTGAAGTCGGTCACCGCCCAGATCGTGTTGCACTGGGCCTCGTAGCCCGTCGGGAAGGGGAAGAAGTCGAACGCCCACTGGTCCCGGTGCACGGGCTGCGCGGTCTCGCCCGGCCCGATCGCGATCACCTGCGTCAGGTGCACATGCAGGCTCGTGGCGTCGTGGAGCAGGCCGCGGGCGGCCCCGAGCACGAGCGGGTGCTCGACGAGCGGATGCGAGGCGGGCGAGCGGGCGATCAGCCCGCCGATACGGCGCGTGTGGCGTCCACTGAAGTCGTCGGGGCCCGAAGCCGTGCGCGACATCCATGGCTCGAGCTCCTCGAGCACGCGCGAGAGCGCCGCCGGCTCGACGAGCCGGTCGACGATGCAGCAGCCGTCGCGTTGCAGGAGCTCGGTGACGCGCGCGGCGTCCGCATCGGCCTTGACGTGCTCGACAGGCATCCACTCCTCCCCGGACTCGCAGGTCCATCAAGGCGCCAAGGATGGCAGGAATGCCCCGACGACGCGAGCCCGCCGCTTCCTATGACCCGCGTCATACCTGCGCGCCCGCGAGATGGATAGCGTTTGACCGCAGTCTCGCAGCAGTCTCGCGAGACAGGAGGACTCCATGGGCAATCGACTTCAGCCGCTCGTCGCACGCCGCGCCATGCGCGCGTTGCGCGAGGATCCGGACGACACGGCGCAGGCGATCCGCGTGATCAGCGCGCTCTCCGGCAACTCCGGGGAACGTCTCTTCAAGCGCTTCAAGGGCACCGCCGGCGGACAGAAGATCCTCCGCGACAAGCAGGACCTGTTCGAGCTGATGCGCGACACCGATCGCCTGCGCGCCATGCCCGAGGGATCGCTCGGCCGCGCGATCGGCGACTGGTACGCGATCGAGGAGATCAGCGCGCAGGGACTGGCCGACGCGAGCGAAGCCGCGTTCAGCGAGGGCGGGCCGCGCCGGGAGACCGGACTCGACGCGGACGAGGAGCTGTTCGGGACGCGCCTGCGCGACCTGCACGACGTCTTCCACGTGGTCACCGGCTACGAACGGGACCTGCTCGGCGAGAGCGCCGTGCTCGCGTTCACGATCCCGCAGACGCGCAACCCGGGCATCGCCTACCTGGTGCTCGACGCCCTGGTCCACAGCGGCTGGAACTCGACCGAGGGCAAGCTCATGCGCGAGGCGTTTCGCCGGGGCCGCAGCTGTGAGTGGCTCGTCGACCAGGACTGGGAGACTCTCTTCGAGCAGCCCCTCGACGAGGTGCGCCAGAAGCTCGGCGTAGGTGAGCCGCCGGTCTACGAGCAGATGCGCTCCGAGGGTGCGCCGGTCCTGACCTAGGCACGCACGCAGCGCAGGCGACCTGTAGGGCGCGTCGCCGGATCGGGTACCCTCCCGGAATCCGTTGGAGGTTCCGAACGTGCGCCGTTCCCTGTCCCTGCTGACCGCCCTTGCGCTCGCCTTGGCGGGCTGCGCGTCGAAGCGGCCGGTCCTCTACCCGAACGCCATGTACGAGCAGCTCGGCGAGGCGTCGGCCGAGGAGATCGTCAACTCGTGCCTCGAGCGCGCCCGCGCGGCCGACCTGTCGGACTCGCGAACCACGGGCGCGGCGAAGAGCGGCACCTTCGGCGGTGCGGTCGGGGCGGTCATCGGGGGCGCGATCGGCTGGATCCTCGGGAGCCCCGGCAAGGGCGCCGCGGTCGGCGCCGTGCACGGTGGCGGCTCGGGCGCGGTCAGCGGTGCCGCGAAGTCCGGCGAGAGCGCGCCCACCTTCCGCAGCTGGGTCGAGACCTGCCTCCACGAGCAAGGGCTCCAGCCCGTCGGTTGGAGGTGAGGCTGCCGGCCGGCGGCCCGCTCAGTCGTCCAGCCGGTAGAAGCGCGCGGCGGTGTCGTGGAAGAGCGCGCTCTTCTCGCTCTCGGAGCAGCCGGCCACGATCTTCTTGAGCGCGTTCCACAGCACCGGATACGAGATCGAGAGCTTGTCCACCGGGAAGTTGCTCTCGAGCATGCAGCGATCGGGGCCGAAGCACTCGATGGCGTGCAGGTAGTAGCGGCGCTGCGCCTCCACCAGCTCGTCCGAGGTCGCGGGCGTCGCGCGGCCGGTCCAGCCGAACCCGTTGTCGGGCATCGCGAGCCCGCCGAGCTTGGCGACGACGTTCTGGCAGCTCGCGATCTCGCGCACGTCGAGCTTCCACTGCTTGAAGATCTCCTCGCGCTGGTCCGCGTACGGACCGACGCCGAGCGGTGTGCCGAAGTGGTCGAGCACCATCGGCGTGTCGGGAACCGCTCGAGCCAGCTCGGCGAAGTCGCGGTTCTGGTGGTGGTAGTGCCAGGTGTCGAAGCTGTAGCCGAGCTCGCCGAGACGCTTCATCCCGGCGCGGTAGTCTGCATCCGCATACAGGCCCTCGGGTGCGCGGCCGGCGATCATCAGCGCCTCGGGGTGCGGGTCACGGGCTCCCGCGTCGCGAATGCCACGGAAGAGCCCGCGGCCGGCCGACTCGTGCGCTTCGAGCACCTCCTCGACGCGGCCGCCGAGACGCAGGTCCGCGTGGGCGACGATCCCGGCGATCCGCGCGTGCCCGGCGCCGCCCGCCGCGCTGTCGGCCGCCACGGCGGCGACGAACTCGGTCTCCCCCACGGGCCGCAGGCGCTCGGGTCCGTCGCTGCGGTACTCCGCCCTGCACTCGACGAAGACGGTCTTCACCACGTTGTGCCCGCTGCCCGTGTCGGACCAGAGGTCGTCGAGGCCGTACGGAGGCAGCGCGCCGCTCTTCCACAGGTGGTGGTGCGGATCGATGATCGGCCGCTCCGGCTCCACGATCTCTTCGCGAACCTGATCCAGCCACGCGCGCTGTTGCTCGGCCTGCTCGGACATCCGCCCTCCCCCGTTTCGTGCTGCGCTGTGTGGCACTGCGCCGTGCCGTTCTCAGTCGTGCAGCGAGGCGCTGGATCGTACACCCCGCCGGCGCCGAGCGTGGCCGATCCGGCCTTGACGCTCCGCCCGCCGAAGCGGAAGCTGCGCACATGACGCAGACGCTCTACGCAGAGGCACCCGTTCCGGTTCGCGACGACATTCGGGCCGCGGACGAGCGAGCCTGGGCGCGCCTGGCGCGTCCGGGAGCGTGGTGGAGTGGAGAGGAGCGCGTCGCGATCGCCGCAGAGGTCCGACTGGCGCGCGACTGCGATCTCTGCCGCGAGCGCAAGCAGGCCGTGTCGCCGAACGCCGTCCAGGGCGTGCACGACAGCGCCGGCAAGCTGACCGAACCCGCCGTAGAGGTGATCCACCGGATCGCGACCGATCCGGGGCGGCTCACGCGGGCCTTCTACGAGCAGGCGTTGGCCGCGGGGCTCTCGGACGGGCAGTACGTCGAGATCCTGGGCACGGTCGTGACCCTCGTGAGCATCGACGCGTTCTGCCTGGCGATCGGTACTCCGGTTCACCCGTTGCCCGAGCCCGTACCCGGGGAGCCCTCGCAGTACCGACCGACAAGCGCGAAGTCAGGAGAGGCCTGGGTGCCGATGATTCCCGCTGCCGACGCGCAGGCCACGGAGTCGGACCTCTGGCCCGGCGGGCGCACCGGCAACGTGATCCGCGCGATGAGTCTCGTGCCCGACGAGGTCCGCGGCCTGAAGGACCTGTCCGCCGCCTACTACCTGCCCATCGAGAGCATGGGCGACATGAGCTTCAGCCGCGCGATCGGCCGCGCGCAGATCGAACTGGTCGCGGGGCGCGTCTCGGCACTCAACGAGTGCTTCTACTGAACCA
>JAFDDB010000051.1 GCA_019311115.1 Deltaproteobacteria bacterium | reverse complement strand
ATGGCGTGCACCCACGGCACGTCGACGTGACGCCAGCCCGGACCGCGCAGCGCGGCGAGCGCCGCCGCGGCGACGTAGCCCCCCGCCAGGTACTGCGCCTGGAAGCCGGGCAGGCGGAGCGGAGGCCCCTCCGGATCGCCCGTCGTGCACATGACGCCAGCGGCGGCTTGCACCAGCAGTTCGTCGCACGGGCTGCCCGCGTCGTCGGCCTCGAAGCCCCACGCCGACGTCGTGACCAGCAGCGGCGCGTCCGCTCCGGCCGCCAGCGTGTCGGGGTCGAGCGGGGTTCCGCGTAGCTCGCGCGCCACCGCGCTGTCGATCACCACGTCGGCCCACGCCAGCGCGCGGCCGAGCGGCAGGCGGTCGCGCGTCACCAGGCGCTTGCCCGCGTTCAGGTGTACGTGCAGTGCGCCCGGCGCGTCGGCCGAGACCGGGACGCTGTCGACCGGCTGGCGGCGCACCGGGTCCCCCTGCGTGGGCTCGCACTTGACCACGGTCGCGCCCAGCATGGCGAGCAGGCGTCCGGCGTACGGTCCGGCAATGCCGGTCGCCCTCTCCAGTACGCGCAGCTTCTCGAGCGGCCCTCGCATCTCGGGTCCGATTATGCGGGCTCGCGTCCGGTCGTGGGGCGCGACGCGACCGGCCCCGGGAGGCCCCGCGAAACCGGCGGCGCGCTCTCCGGTTCCAGTGATCGAGGCGGGGCCAGGGCGGCCCCGTCCACCGACCGGAACGAACGAGGGGAGAACCGCGATGAGCAAGTGGACCGTGGTGGCCGTGAGTTGCCTGCTGGCGATCTCGCTGGCCGGAACGTCGATGGCCGATGAGGAGACGAACCAGTGCCTGCGCGACGCGCGCGGCGAAGCGAAGCTGTGCCGGGCGGAGTGCCGCGAGAACTTCCAGATGGACGCCGACGAGTGCCGCGCCGTCGACCACGACTGCGCCGAGGTCTGCCGCGGCGATCGGAACGAGTGCCTCGTCCACGTGTACGCCGACCTGGAGTCGTGCCGGCTGCCGTGCGCCGATGACCTGGCCGTCGGAATCGAGACCTGCCGCCTGGACTGGCCCCCGCGCGGTGACGCCCGCGAGCGCTGCGTCAAGCGCGTGAAGCTGGCCGCCTACCGCTGCAACGCCGACTGCCGCATCGGCGTGGCCGAGGAGATCAAGGAGTGCCGCCTCGACCACCGTACCTGCCTGCGCGACTGCGTCGGCGGACCCGACGACGCGGGCGGAGCGGACTGACCGCTAGCGCCGGGCTCGGTGCGCAGGCGGGACGATCACCCGCGACTCGCACGTCGAGGCGAACATCCCGCCGAACACCTTCTCGGGGAAGTTCGCCCGGCACTTCCAGCCCGTCTGCGCGCCGCCGAGCTCTTCGACCGGCTGCATGGCGACGAACTTGTCCTTGCCGAAGAGCGGCTTCAGCTCGGCCAGGATCGTGCCATCGGGCAGGAAGTGCACGTCGGCGATCTCCTTGCTCTGCATCGTCGAGCCGTCGAGGCGCATGTCCTCGGCGCTCGTCGGCCAGAAGCCGTTCTCGGCCTGGTGCATCATCGACGCGTTGCGCAGGCTCTGCAGCGACGCCAGCACGCCGGAGAACCGCGCCCGCAGCAGCGTCAGCTGGATCAGGCCGGGAGCCCAGTCGGGGTCCTCGAAGGGCGAGTCGCGGATTGCCGACGGGCCCGACGGACCGCCTCTTCGGGAGGCCGCTCCCGGCAGGATCGAGGCGGGGAGTGACGGTACGATCGTGAGCCGGCTCGGCCGCTTCGGAGCGCTTCGGGCTTCGCCGGAGCCCGCAGGGGACTCCCGGGGGATGCTCATCTCGGGCACGTCCTCGGCCGACAGGGTGCGCGCGCCAGCAGGACAGGGAGTGTCGCGGATCTCGATCCGGCCCCGGGTATCGCGGCAGGTGTAGTACTCGCCTGCGGTGGCGCTCCCGGCCGCGATCCACGTGGCCGCCAGCGAGCCGGCGGCGGACAGGGCCGCCAGTCCCCTGAGCGCTGCGCCCGTCTTCGGCTTCCGGTGCCGCATCCCGGGTGTATCGGCATGGGCGGGGGCCGGGTGGAGCCCGTCTCCACAACCGGGGCGAGTGGGGTCTAGAATGCAGCATGCCTGCCGAACCGCTCCTGCCCTCGGGTCTCGTCGCCTTCGTCAAGCGTGACTGCCCGACCTGCGTGCTGGTGGAGCCCGTGCTGGCCGAGCTGGCCAAGCACACGGAGCTCACCGTTTACACCCAGGACGACCCCGCCTTTCCCGGAGGCGTCGAGCCGGTCGACGACCGGACGCTGGACGTGTCCTGGCACCACGGCATCGAGACCGTGCCGACGCTACTGTCGGTCCGCGACGGCGAGGAGACCGAGCGCGTCATCGGCTGGCACCGCGAGGACTGGCGTCGGGTGAGCGGGGTGGGCGACCTGGGCAGCGACCTGCCCGAGCGCCGGCCGGGCTGCGGCTCGCTGTCCGTCGACCCGGACCGCGCCGGCGAGCTGGCGGTGAGGTTCGGCGCGTCGCGCCTGGCCGCGCGGCGCGTGGAGTTGGCCGCGCTCGAGGACGAGATGGAGGCGGCCTTCGACCGCGGCTGGAGCGACGGGTTGCCCGTCGTGCCGCCGACCGAGCTGCGCGTGCTTGCCATGCTCGACGGCACCACGCGCGCGCCGTCCGAGGTCGTCGCCGTCGTACCGCCCGACCTGGTCGAGTGCACCGTCGAGAAGGTCGCGATCAACGCCGTCATGGCGGGCTGCCGCCCCGAGTACCTGCCGGTCGTGATCGCCGCGGTCGAGGCCGCGTGCACCGACGAGTTCAACATCCACGGCCTGCTCGCCACGACCATGAGCACGGGGCCGATCCTGGTGGTGAACGGGCCGATCCGCCGCGCCATCGGCATGAACTCTGGCGCGAACGTGCTGGGACAGGGCAACCGCGCCAACCTGACGATCGGCCGCGCGCTCCAGTTGGTGATCCGCAACGTCGGCGGCGGGCGGCCCGGCGAGGTCGACCGCGCCACCTTCGGCAATCCGGGCAAGCTCTCTTTCTGCTTCGCCGAGGACGAAGAGGGCTCGCCCTGGACGCCGCTGTCCACGGACCTGGGCGCCGAGGCCGGAGTGGACACCGTGACGCTCTTTCCCGGCGAGGGTCCGCGCAACGTGATCGACCAGAAGTCCCGCGAGCCCGAGTCCCTGGCCCGCACGTACGCGGTCAACCTGCGATCGGTGCACCACCCCAAGATGGTGATGGGCTTCGATTGCATGCTCGTGGTCGGCCCCGAGCACGCGCGGGTCTTCAGTCGCGCCGGCTGGGACAAGGCGCGGCTGATCGAGGAGCTTCACTCGCTGCTGCAGATCCCGGGCAGCGAGCTGATCCAGGGGGCGGGAGGCATCGCCGAGGGGCTGCCGCCCGCGCTCGAGGGCGCGACGCTCCCGAAGTTCCGCCAGGGCGGCATCCTGCCCGTGTACTGTGGCGGAGGCGCGGGACTGTTCTCGATGATCATCGCGGGCTGGGTGAACGGCGCGACCGGCAGCCAGCCCGTCTTGAGGGAGATCCGGCCATGACTGCACAGGCGGGCGCGCGCGTCGTGCTCGATCCCACTGGAGAGAAGCGCCCCGTGGCGCGCGAGCGCGTGCCGCGTCCGGCCTCGCTCGAGGGCCTGACCGTCGGGCTGCTCGACATCTCGAAGCCGCGCGGCGACATCCTGCTGGATCGCTTCGAGGCGCGCCTCGTCGCTCAGGGTGCGAGCGTCAAGCGCTACGCCAAGCCCACCTTCTCGAAGCCCGCACCGATGGACGTGCGCAAGCAGATCGCCGAGGAGTGCGGCGCGGTCGTCGAGGCGCTCGCCGACTGAGGCAGCTGCACGTCGTGCAGTGTGCACGACATGGTCAACCTGGAGGCGCAGGGAGTCCCAGGCGTCTTCGTAGCGAGCGCCGAGTTCGTCGATGCAGCCGAGCACCAGTGCCGGGGCCTCGGCACGACGGCGGACAGCGTCTTCGTGGAGCACCCGATCCAGGACCGCACCGACGAGGAGATGGTCGTGATCGCCGACGCGGCGTTCGACGAGGTCGTGCGGCGGCTGCTCGGAAAAGAGAGCGGCTAGGCTTGGCGACCTTCGACTCGGGCGGCGTCGAGATCGCCTACTGCGACGAGGGCCGTGGCCGGCCGGTCGTGCTGGTCCACGGCTTCGCCGCGAGCGTGGACGCCAACTGGCGCGCGCCCGGCTGGATCGAGGCACTGGTCGGGTCGGGCCGGCGCGTGGTCGCGCTCGACTGCCGCGGGCACGGAGCGAGCGGAAAGCCGACCGACCCGGAGGCCTACGGTGGCGACGCCATGCCCGGCGACGTGCTGCGCCTGATGGACCACCTGGGAATCGAGCGCGCCGACCTGATGGGCTACTCGATGGGCGGCATGATCTCGACCTCGCTGCTGGCGCACCACCAGGACCGGTTGGGCGCGGTGGTGCTCGCCGGCATCGGCGGCGGAGCCGTGAGCGCAACCGCGGTGGACCGGAGCGAGGTGGCGGACGCGTTGGCGGAGTCAGTGCCGGACGCTGGGGGAGACTCCTCGCGTGGCGCGGTCGCGCGGGCGTTCCGCGAGTTCGCCGAGTCGGTCGGCAACGACCTGCAGGCGCTCGCCGCGGTGATGCGCTCGCGGCGCGCGACGGTGGGCGCGCGCGACCTGGCGAACGTCGAGGCTCCGGTGCTGATCGTGGTCGGAGACAAGGACGACCTGGTCGGCGATCCCGCACCGCTCCGGGACGCGGTCCCGGGCTCGGAGTTGGTGATCGTGCCCGGTGACCACCTGACCGCCGTAGCGGCGCCGCTCTACAAGCAGAGCGTGCTGGCGTTCCTGCAGCGGCACAGCCCGGTCTGAGCCCTGGGCCGGACGCCGTGAGTCGAGCCTCGGGCGTTCCTCCGACTAGGCTTTCGCAGGGCCGGAGCGTATCCTGCGCACGCTCCGAGCCGGACAGGTGAGTCCCGGGTCCCCGCTCTCCGCAGCCTGCGGAGTCACCGGGGAGTGCAGACCGGGACTCCGGCGCGGAGCGGGATCGTTGACGCAACGGGCGGCGGAACAGGAGGGGGAAAGGGTGACCACAGTCTTGCTCGCGTTCGGGGCGCTCGCTGCGTTCCTGGTATGCCTCGCGTCGCCGTCGACCGTGTTCGCCGCCGACGAGCTCAGCGCCGGAGACACGGCCTGGATCATGACCAGCTGCGCGCTCGTCATGATGATGACCCTGCCGGGCCTGGCGCTGTTCTACGGCGGCCTCGTCCGCTCGAAGAACGTCCTCAGCATCCTCATGCAATGCCTGATCTCTGCCGGGCTTGTGAGCGTGGTGTGGGTGATTTTCGGCTACACCATCGCCTTCGGCGAGGGCAACGCCTTCGTCGGCGGCCTCGCGCACGTCGGGCTCTCGGGCATCACGCCGGACTCGCTCTCGGGGACGATCCCCACCTATGTCTTCGTCATGTTCCAGGCCATGTTCGCGATCATCACGCCCGCGCTGATGATCGGCGCCTTCGCCGAGCGCATGCGCTTCGGACCCTACCTGGCCTTCATCGGCATCTGGGTGGTGGTGGTCTACGCGCCGCTCGCGCACATGGTCTGGGGCGGCGGCTGGATCGGCGAGTCGGGCGCGCTCGACTTCGCCGGCGGGCTCGTCGTCCACATGTCGAGCGGCTTCTCGGCGCTCGCCGCCGCGATCTTCCTCGGCAAGCGCCGCGGCTATGGCCGCGAGCCCATGCCCCCGCACAGCCTGCCGCTCACGGTGATCGGGGCGGCGCTGCTCTGGGTCGGCTGGTTCGGCTTCAACGCCGGAAGTCAACTCGCCGCGGACGGGATCGCCGCACTCGCGTTCCTCACCACGAACACCGCCACGGGCGCCGCCGTCATGACCTGGGTCGTGGTCGAGTGGCTGCACCGCGGCAAGCCCACGGTGCTGGGCGCCGCGACCGGCGCGGTCGCCGGGCTAGTGGCGATCACGCCGGGCTGCGCGTTCGTCAGTCCGCTCGGTGCGATCGCGGTGGGCGTCGGCGCCGGGTTCATCTGCTACGGCGCCGTCACGCTGCTGAAGCCGGCCCTGGGCTACGACGACTCGCTCGACGTCTTTGGCGTGCACGGCGTCGGAGGCGCCTGGGGAGCGCTGGCCGCCGGCCTCTTCGTGTGGAGCGCGGGCGCCGCCGGTCCGGAAGTCTCCTGGACGGCGCAGGTGCCGAAGCAGCTGGTGAGCATCGTCTTCACCGCGGTCTTCTGCCCCGCGATGACGATCGCGATCCTCTACGTGCTGAAGGCGCTGTTCGGCGACCTCCGCGTGACGGATGAGAACGAGGCGATCGGCCTCGACCTGACCGAGCACAGCGAGGGTGCGTACACCGACGTCTGATCCGGGCGGATCAAGCAGAGCCGGGCAGGGGCCGGCGCGCGTTCCAGTTCTCGTAGGTCACGAGTCCCAGCAGCAGGCCGTGGAGCCTGCGCGGGTGGATGAAGCCGCCGAAGTCCGCGCCGTCCCAGCCCGGGCCGCTCTTCTCGACGCGTCGCCGGATCTCGGGGATGTCGTCGGTCTCGATGCTCGCCATGTAGATGCCGTTCCCGCAGCGGTCCACGAAGCGGCCGACGGCCTTGGTGGGGTCCGAAGGCTCCAGGTACTCGAGGCTGTCGAGCCGTCCGCCGTCGCGGGCGTCGAACCAGGTGATGGCGCCCACGTAGCCGAAGCCCTCGTGCGGGTAGCGGTTGGTGAACAGGTCTTCGACGCCGAAGAGCGCGGAGTAGCGCTCGATCGCGGCTTCGAGGTCCGAGGCCGCGTAGGTGATCTGCCAGATCCTGTCGCCGAGCCCGACGCGCTCGCGCTCCTCGGTTCGCGACAGGACGACGCCCGTCCCGTCGAGGTCTTCGGGGAAGACCACGTACCGGCCGTCTCCCTGCTCGCACACGCGGATGCCGGCCTGCTCGAGCCGTGCGGCGAGCGCGGCCGGGTCGGCCAGCGAGAAGCCGCCCAGGAAGAGCCCACGCCGTCCCTGCTTCAGGAAGCGCGCGGCCGGGCCGTCACCCGTCGGCTCGTAGAGTTCGACGAGATCCCGTCCCCACTGCAACGTGACGCGCCGGGCGCCGGCGTCCTCGTCGCGCTCGTCGCCGATCATCTCGGCGTCGAAGATATCGGTGAAGCTCTCGGCCGCCGGTTCGGCCTGGACCACGGCGAGGGCGAGGCGGTCGGTGCGTTCGAGCATGCCAGTCCTCCTGAATCGGCCCCTATTCGCGCGACAGCTCGACGCGGCTCTCGAGTTCCTGGTCCTCGCGCTTCTGGGCGGGCGTGCGGCGCTCGGGAAGCTCGAAGACCACCTGCGCGATGCGCCCGCTGAACGGGAAGGGGGCGGTGTAGTCGTCGGACACCCCCGACAGCCCGTCCCGTCCCACGTCGAGCCCGGTTGACGAGATCATCCGCAGCACCCGCGGGATCGACACGCTCCCGGCGTCCTGGCCGTCGATCGTCAGCGTGGCCTCGGCCTTCAGGTCCGTGCGCACGAAGCGGACCCCGAGCGACGACGCGCCCGTGGGCACCTCGGTCTCGGAGACCACGCGGCTGTGCTCGCCCAGGAAGTTGTAGTCGAAGGCCAGGCGCCCGTTCTTCACGTAGAACGTGAGCCCACTGTTGATCGTGCCGTAGGCCGCCAGCACTCCCTGCTCGTCGCCTCGCGGCCGCTCGACCTCGGCGGCGATCGTCCAGGAGCGGTTGCCGAGCGGCGGGCTGGCATCGCTCGGCACGTGCGAGACGGGCGGGTAGAACACGAAGCGGCGGCGTGCGCGCAGCGTACCTGGCCGGCGCGAGCCGCCGAAGAGCTCGACCGTGCGGTCGTCGAGCGGCAGGACGCCGTGCTCGCCGGCTTCGGCCCACCAGCGGTCGATCAGCTCGCGGAGCTTGTCGGGGCGCTCGCGGGCCAGGTTGCGGCACTCCGAGAAGTCCTCGTCCAGGTGGTAGAGCTCCCAGTCGTCGGCGTCGAAGTCGGTGCCCGGGCGGTGGAACGCGACCGCCTTCCAGCCCTCGTGCCAGATCCCGCGGTGTCCGAACATCTCGAAGTACTGCGTGCGCTTGCGCGTGGGAGCTGAAGCGTCGCCGAAGGTGTAGGCCAGGCTCGTGCCCGAGATCGGCTGCTGCTTCACCCCGTCGATCACGTCGGGCGCCTCGAGTCCGCAGAGCTCGAGCACGGTCGGCGCCAGGTCGGTCACGTGGTGGAACTGCGACCGGATGCCGCCGCCTTCGCGCACCCGCCGGGGCCAGTGGACGATCAGGGGATCCCGCACGCCCCCGCCGTGGGTGTTCTGCTTGTAGCGCTTCAGCGGCGTGTTCCCCGCCTGCGCCCAGCCCCAAGGGTAGTTGCAGTGACTCCGCGGACCGCCGATCTCGTCGAGGCGCGCCACCGCGGCGGCGATGTCCTCGGGCACGCCGTTGAAGAAGCGGAACTCGTCGGTCACGCCGGTGGGTCCGCCCTCCTGAGAGGCGCCGTTGTCCGAGAGCAGCAGCACCAGAGTGTTGTCGAGCTCGCCGAGCTCCGACAAGAAGTCGATCAGCCGCCCGATCTGGTGGTCCGTGTGGTCGAGGAACGCGGCGAAGGCCTCCTGCAGCCGGGCCGCGAACGCCTGCTCATCCGACGAGAGATCGTCCCAGGGCCGCACGCCCGGGTTGAGCGGTGCAAGCTCGGTATCCGGGGGAACGATGCCGAGCTGCTTCTGGCGAGCGAACCACTCCTCGCGCGCCACGTCCCAGCCGGCGTCGAAGCGGCCGCGGTACTTGTCCAGGAATGACTGCGGCGCCTGGTGCGGCGCGTGCGTCGCGCCGAAGCAGCCGTACAGGAAGAAGGGTTGCTCGGGCCGCAGCGACTTCTGGTCGCGGATGAAGCCGATCGAGCGATCGATCATGTCCTCGCTCACGTGGTAGCCGTCCTCGGCGCTGCGCGGCGGGTCCACGTGCTGGTTGTCCTGCGTCAACTCCGGATGGAACTGGTCCGTCTCGCCCTGCAGGAAGCCGTAGAACCGGTCGAAGCCGCGGCGAAGCGGCCAGTGGTCGAAGGGGCCGGCTGCAGAGCACTGCTCCATCGGCGCCAGGTGCCACTTGCCGGTCGCGAAGGTGGCGTAGCCGTGCTCGCGCAGCATCTCGGCCAGCGTCCCCGCGCTGCGCGGGATGTACCCGGTCATGTGGGGGAACCCGGTGTCGAAGTTCGACACCGCGCGCATGCCCACCGCGTGGTGGTTGCGCCCGGTCAGCAGGCAGGCGCGCGTCGGCGAGCAGAGCGCGGTGGTGTGGAAGTTCGTGTAGCGCAGCCCGCCTTGGGCCAGGCGGTCGATGTTCGGGGTCTCGATCGACGAGCCGTAGCAGCCGAGTTGTGCGAAGCCCGTGTCGTCGAAGAGCAGCACCACGACGTTCGGGCTCCCCTCGGGTGGCGTCGCCGGCTCGGGCCACCAGGCCACCGACTCCTTCACGGTGCGTCCGATCTTCCCCTTGAACCCGTCCGAGTCACCCGGCATCCGTGTTACTCCTTGCTGGCGGATCATCATACCGGCACCGCGCGGGCGGCGGGAAAAAGGGTGTAACCCCTCGTTTGGAACCGCGTTTCACGGTAGCCTCCGATCAGCGTGGATCCCGAGGGCGTCGAACGCAGGCTCGTCGCAGTGCTGTCCGCCGATGCGGTCGGCTACAGCCGGCTGATGGCGCAGGACGAAGGCGCCACCATCCGGACCGTCCGCGACTACCGGGAGCAGATCGGCGTGCTGGTGCGCCAGCACCGGGGCGAGGTCGTGGACAACCCCGGCGACAACGTGCTGGCGCAGTTCCCGACGGCGCTCGACGCCGTGCGCTCCGCGCTCGAGATCCAACGCGTGATCCGCGCGCGAAACGCGGACGTGTCCCCGGACCGCAAGATGGAGTTCCGCATCGGCGTGCACCTGGGCGACGTCGCGTTCGAGGGCGGTCGGGTCTACGGAGAGGGCGTCAACCTGGCGGCGCGCCTCGAGGGCGTGGCCGAGACGGGCGGCATCTGCGTGTCGGCCACGGTCTACGAGCAGGTGCGGAACCACCTGGACGTGTCCTTCGAGGACGTCGGCGAGCAGCGGCTGAAGAACGTCGCGGAGCCGGTGCACGCGTTCTCGGTGCGGCTCGAGCGTCCGTCGATCGAGGAGGCGGCTAGGACGCTGCAGGTCGCCTCGCGTCCGCGCGGTGTGCTCGCGGTTGCAGCCGTCGCCGCCGTTGTCGGGCTCAGCGCCGCGGTATGGTGGGGGTGGAGTCGCGTTCCGGAGTTCCCGGGGCCCGCGGCGGACGGACCGCCCTCGATCGCGGTGCTGCCCTTCACGAACATGAGCAACGACGCGGAGCAGGAGTACTTCGCGGACGGAATCACCGAGGACCTGATCACCGACCTGTCGAAGGTCGCGGGGCTCGTGGTGATCGCGCGCAACTCGACCTTCACCTACAAGGGCAAGGCCGTTCGCGTGGACCAGGTCGGTCGGGAGCTCGGCGTGCGCTACGTGCTGGAGGGAAGCGTGCGCAAGGCCGGCGACCGCGTGCGGGTTACCGCGCAGCTGGTCGAAGCCGCGAACGGCCACCACGTCTGGGCCGACCGCTACGACCGCTCGATCGAGGACGTCTTCGAGGCGCAGGACCAGCTGACGGCACAGATCGTCGCTGCGCTCGAGCTCAGTCTGAGCGCAGGCGAGCAGGACCGGGTCCGCGCGCTCCCCACCGACAACATGGAGGCCTGGGACGCGTATCTGCGAGCCGACCACGAGATGTTCATCGGCGGGCTCGACCCGCTGCTGCGCGCGCGCGGGCTGGCGGAGCGCGCCGTCGAGCTGGACCCGGACTTCGGGGCGGCCTGGGCGCTCATCTCGGGGACCTACATGTCGGCCTGGCTCGGGCAGCTGACGGACGATCCCGAGACGATGAACCGCGCGATCGAGACGGCAGAGGAGGGCACGCGAGTCGCCCCGCGAGATGCCCGGGCGCTCCAGCAACTGGCGTCGGTCTACTCTTTCGCGGGCCGGATGGAGGCCTCCATCGCCGCGGCGGATCGCGCCGTCGCACAGAACCCGAACCAGGCGCAGGCGTACCTGGCGCTGGCCCAGAACTACATGATGAGCTCGCGGTTCGAAGAGGCTGAGGCCGCGAGCGATCGGGCCCGGAGACTCGACCCCTACGGCCTGTTCGTCGACTGGTACGCGGGCCTCGTACGCGCGTGGCGGGGCCGCTTTCGCGAGGCCATCCCGCACCTCGAGCGCGCTGCGGCTCGCCAGCCGGGCTTCATCCCGCCGCACTCGACGCTCGCCTGGTGCTGGATCGAGCTCGGCGACGAGCCCGCCGCGCGCGCCGAGGCGGCGAAGGTGCTGGAGATCAGCCCGGGCTGGTCGGTCCGCGAGATGGAGAATCGGATTCCGATCACCAGTCCCGAGACCTGGGAGCGGATGGTGGAGGCGTTGATGCGGGTAGGCCTGGGCTAGGCGCCTCAGCTCGCCCCGTAGTCTTTGTACTTGTCGAGCCGCCGCACCGGCTTCTTCAGCGCGTCGCGCCGGAAGGGGTCGCCGAGTTCCTGGGTGACCATGATCTCGACCACCCCCGGCCGCCCCGACGTGATCGCCTCGCGCAGTGCGTCGCCCACCTGGTCGGGCTGGTCGACGGTGACGCCGCGCCCGCCCATGGCCTCGGAGATCTTCGCGAAGCTCGGGTTCTCGATCTCGGTGCCCAGGAAGCGCGACTCGTAGAAGTCGATCTGGTTGCGCTTCTCCGCGCCCCACTGCTGGTTGTTGAAGACCACCGCGGTGACGGGGATGTCCTCGCGCACGCAGGTCAGCATCTCGGCCAGGCTCATGCCCCATGCGCCGTCGCCCACGTAGGCGACCGCCGGGCGGTCCGGCGACGCGACCTTGGCGCCCATCGCCGTCGGGAATGCGTACCCGCAGTTGCCAAACGACATGGCGGCCAGGAAGCTCTGCGGTCGCTCGAAGCGCAGGTAGCTGTTGGCGACCGAGCAGATGTTTCCGATGTCGGTCGCGACCATCGCGTCGGCTGGCAGCGCCTTCTCGAGCTCGCGCAGGGCGCGGCGCGGCGGGATGGGTGTTCCGTCGCCCGAAGACCACTCGTCGAGCTCCGTCTCCCAGCTCCGCTTCTGCTTGTCCACCTCGGCCAGCCGCGTCTCGGCGTTGTCGCGCGCCGCAATTTTCCTGTCGGGGGCGCGCAGCCGCTCCAGGATCTCGCGCGCCGCGGCGCGCGCGTCACCCAGCACGCCGACCGAGTAGGGCCGCACCAGCCCGAGCACGCGCGAGTCGCTGTCGACCTGCACGATCTTCGCGTCCGTGGGCCAGTACTCCATCTCGTACTGCGGCAGCGTGCCGAACGGGCCGAGCCGCGAGCCCAGCGCCAGCACCACGTCGGCCTGCGCGACCACGCGCATGGCCGCCTTCGAGCCCTGGTAACCGAGCGAGCCGCACATGAGCGGATGGCTCGCCGGGAAGGCGTCGTTGTGCAGGTAGCTGGTGACGACCGGCGCCTGCAGGAACTCGGCGAGCGCGATCGCTTCGGCCTGCCCGCCCGACATGACGACGCCGCCGCCGGCCAGCACCACGGGGAAGCGCGCGCCGGCCAGCGCCTCGGCCGCGGCCTCGAGGCTCTCGGGGCCGCCCGCCGGACGCTCCAAGGGACGCGGTTTCGCGATCTCGACCTCGATGTCGCCGTAGAAGTAGTCGCGCGGAATGTTGATCTGCGTCGGGCCGCGCTCGTGGAGCGCGATCGTGAACGCGCGGTTCGTCAGTTCGGCGATGCGCTCGGTGCGTCCGACGTGCGCCTGGTACTTGGTGATCTTCGAGAAGATGGGCAGCTGGTCCGTTTCCTGGAAGCCGCCGAGCCCGGTGCCCATGCTGCCGGCCTCGGGCGTGATCGCGACGACGGGCGAGTGCGCCCAGTAGGCGGCCGCGATCGCGGTGACGAAGTTCGTGATGCCGGGGCCGTTCTGCCCGATGCACACGCCGTGTCTGTTGGACACGCGCGAGTAGCCGTCGGCCATGTGCGCCGCGTTCTGCTCGTGCGCCACCGAGATGAAGCGGATGCCGGCGCCGGGAAAGATGTCGAGCGCGTCCATGTAGGCCGAGCCGACGATGCCGAATACGTCGGTCACACCGTGGGCGGCCAGGGTCTCGACGAACGCCTCGCTGGAAGACATGAGGGTCATGGGGGGGCTCCTTCGGGGGGCTTCGGCCGCGAGTCTATCTGATACGATCTCCCGCCGGGAGACCGACGAGCGGGGAGACCGAGAGACGTGGCAGAGCGCGACCTGACGACACTCGATCTCGAGAGCCTCTGGCACCCGCTCACGCAGCATCGCGGGCTCGACCAGTCGCCTCCGCTGCGCATCGAGTCGGCCTCGGGCTGCTTCATCGTGGACTCCGAGGGCCGCCGCTACCTGGACGGCGTGTCCGGGCTCTGGTGCGTCAACATCGGCCACGGGCGCAGCGAGCTGGCCGAGGTGGCGCGCGAGCAGATGGAGCGCCTGGCCTACGTGCCGCTCACCTTCAGCCACGAGCCGGCGATCCGCCTGGCGTCGAAGCTGGTGGACCTGCTGGGCTACGAGGGGCGGGTCTACTTCTCGAACAGCGGCTCCGAGGCGAACGAGGCCGCCATAAAGATCGCGCGCCAGTACCACGCGCAGTCCGGCGCGCCGCCGGGCCGCGTCAAGATCATCGCGCGCCACCGCGGCTACCACGGCAATACGCTCGGAGCGCTCAGTGCGACCGGACAGGCGGAGCGACGCCAGGGCTACGAGCCATTGCTGCCGGGCTTCCTCTTCGTCGACGCGCCCGACCCCTACCGGAACCCCGGTGACGCGGCTGCGGCGCTCGAAGAGGCGATCCTGCGCGAGGGACCCGAGACGGTGGCCGGCTTCCTGATGGAGCCGATCATCGCGGGCGGGGGCGTGCTGGTTCCCGACGACGCGTACCTGCCGAAGGTGCGCGAGATCTGCGACCGACACGGCGTGCTGCTGATGCTGGACGAGGTGGTGAACGCCTTCGGCCGCACCGGCGCGATGTTCGCCCACCGTCACTGGGGCGTGGAGCCCGACATCCTGACGCTCGCCAAGGGGATCGCGAGCGGCTACATGCCGCTCGCCGCGACGGTCGTGAAGTCGCACGTTTTCGAGGCGTTCGGCGGCACGCCCGGCGACCTGTCGCACTTCCGGCACGTCAACACGTACGGCGGGCACCCGGTGGCGACCGCCGTCGGGCTGCGGAACGTCGAGATCATCGAGCGCGAGGATCTCGTCTCTCGCGCGCGAGAGACCGGCGCTTCGATCATGACCCGGCTGAAGGGACTGCTCGACCACCCGAACGTGGGTGACGTGCGCGGCAAGGGGCTGCTGATCGGGATCGAGTTGGTCGAGGACCAGGCGACGAAGCGGCCGCTCGACTGGAAGCCGCTCGCCGCAATCGTGCGGCGCTGTCTCGGGCAGGGCGTGATCATCGGGCGCAACACCAATACGTCGCCCGGTCTGGGCAACGTGCTGATCCTGGCGCCGCCGCTGGTGATCGCGCCGGACGAGACCGACCTGCTGCTCTCGGCGCTCGAGTGCGCGCTGTACGAAGAACTCCCCGCGGGCTGAACCTGCCGCCCGCTCAGGCGGCCTTTCCGCGATAGACCTCGAGCGCGGCCCCGACCCGCTTGGCCACCGCCCCGGCCTTGGCAGGCGTGTCGATCAGGTCCTGCCGCACCTCGAGCTCCAGGTAGATCACGCCGTGCTTGGAGCCGTGCCGGTTGGCCGAGTGGATCAGCCCGTCGCGCGCCGAGTAGGGGGCGTTCAGCGCGGTCTCGAAGCCCTGCTCGATCATCGCGCCCTGCAGATGGAACGCCAACTCGTCCCAGTCGTCGAAGAGAATGCCCACCTCCATGGGACGCGCGCGGCCCAGGTAGAGCGGCGTGAACGAGTGGATCGCGCAGAGCACCGCCGGCTCGCCGTGCAGCATGCGGGCCGCCAGCGTCCGGTCGATCGCGTCGTGGAAGGGATCGAAGTACGCCTCGCGCCGCCGAGCACACTCCGCCGCGTCCGCATCGCGGTTGAAGTCGATCTCCTGGTCGTCGATCTCACGAAGCACGAAGCTGTCTTCCTCGGGCCCGCGGTTCGGGTCGCAGACCAGGCGCGAGAATCTCGACAGCACCGCGCACGAGCCGGTCTGCTCCGTCAGCGCGACCGTCAGGTCGGCCGCGCCGATGTCCCAGCCCCAGTGGTCGTCGAGCAGCCCCTGGTCCGCCGCACTCGCCGTCCACTCCGGCAGCAGGTTGGTGGCGTGCTCGCAGGTGAACAAGAAGGGACCCGCGGCGGCCGGATCCCCGATGACCTCGAAGGGCACATGCGACATGCGTGCGCGTTCTACCACGGCCGCACCCGGTAGTGCGACCGGTACACCGACAGCGTCGCGGAGCGCGTGGAGACGGCGCTCGGCCCTCAGAGTTCGCGAATCTGCCGCAGCAGCTTCTCGGTTCGCGACTCGAAGAAGTCCGTGCGAGTCTCGGGGTTGTGCCCGCGCGGCGCCGGGAGCGACGCCGCCAGCTCCGCGGCCTGCCTGCGTGACAGGTCGCGCGCCGGCACGCCCCAGTAGACGCGGGACGCGGCCTCGACCCCGTACACGCCCTTGCCGAACTCGGCCACGTTCAGGTAGATCTCGAGGATCCGCCGCTTCTCGAGCGCGCGTTCCATGCCGAGCGTCAGCAGAAGTTCGTGCCACTTGCGGACGGGGTTCCGCGACGGCCCGAGGAACAGGTTCTTCACCGTCTGCTGCGAGATCGTGCTCCCGCCGTACACCAGCCGGCGGCGGGACAGGTTGAACTCCATCGCCTCCTCGAAGGCGGCGCGGTCGAACCCGGGGTGGCTCCAGAAGCGGCTGTCCTCGCCGATCAGCACCGACCGGATCAGGTGCGGAGAGATCTCATCCAGCGGCACGGGCGTCCAGCGCAGGCGCGGCCCCCCGTGGAGCGCCCGCTGGTGCTCGTACGTCCGGATGAAGCTCGACTTGAAGACGGGACCCTCGGCCCAGACCTCCCAGTCGGGCCACAGGCCCGCGACGTAGAACGCGTCGCCGACGAGCAGTAGGATCAGCAACGCGCAGCCGATGCGCAGGCGGCGGCGCGCGCGTCCGATCGCCGAGGCGGCGCGCCAGCGCCAGTAGCGGCAGCGCTCGAACATGGGCGACTCTTCGGTCCGGGGCCGGCGCGGCTGGAGCGGGCGGCGGGCTCAGTCCCGTCGGTCGTTCGTGGCGTCGTTCGTGGCGCTGGCCCGGGGCGTCGTCTTGAAGCGGGTGCGCAGGAAGGCGTCGAAGCCGCGGTCGCCGAGCCAGCGGCGCGCGCCCATCAGCAGCCGCGCGCCCAGCGTGACCGGGTAGCGGGCCCTGGGGCGCCGCGCGCGGAGTGCGCGCTCGATGGCACGGGCCACGTCGTCGGGCTCGCCCGCCAGCACGGCGAGCGGGCCCTCGTAGGCGCCGCGGATCTCGCGCTTGAGCACCTCGCGGAAGTCGTCGTACGCCGGGTCGGGGTTCGCGACGCGCTCGACGCGCTCGATCGCGCTGCGGCCGAACTCGGACTGGATGGCTCCGGGCTCGATCACGATCACGTCGATGCCGAAGGGGCGAACCTCGAAGCGGAGCGCGTCGCTGATCGCCTCGACGGCGTACTTGGTCGCGTGGTAGATGCCGCCGCCGGGCAGTGTCAGGCGTCCCCCCATCGAGCTCATGTTCACGATCTTGCCGTGGCCCTGGCGCCGCATGCCCGGCAGGACGAGTTGGGTGGCGCGCAGCAGACCGAAGACGTTGGTCTCGAACTGGCGCCGGATCTCGTCCATCCCGATCTCTTCGACCGGCCCCTCGGATCCGTAGCCCGCGTTGTTCACCAGCACGCTGACGGCTCCGCACTCCGCTTCGGCCGTGCCGACGGCCCGCCGGATGGACTCCTCGAGGCAGACGTCGAGCTCGAGCAGACGGCAGCCCGAAGCCTCCAGGTCCTTGATGCTCTCCAGGCGCCGGGCGCTCGCGTACACCGTGTAGCCGGAGCGCACCAAGCGCTCGGCGGTAGCGCGTCCGATCCCGGTCGAGCAGCCCGTGATCAGGCAGGCCTCGGCCTCTTTCTGCGGCATGCGGCGCATTCTGGCACAGATGCGGCGGCGCTCCGCGAGCTCCTCGCGCCGCCGAGCGCGTCTATGCGCGTGGGGTACGGCCGAGCAGTCTGCGGAGCCGGCCTCGCGCCGCGGGTTGCGGCTTCGGGCCTCCAGTGTCCAGCCGGTAGGCGCGCACCGGGTGGGGGATGTTCTTCAGCTCCTGGTCGCCGATGTCCTCGAACTCCGCGTCCAGGTGGTAGCGCACCTGCTCGTGCACCGAGGCCGAGATGCACAGCCCCCCGGGCTCGGCCAGAGCCTCGAGCCGCGCCGCGATGTTGACCCCCGAGCCGTAGATGCGCTCGCCGTCTACGCGCACGTCGCCCAGGTGGATGCCGACGCGGAAGTCGAGCCGCTCGTCGGCCGACAGCTCTGCGTTGCGCGCCGCGAGCTCGCGCTGGATCTCGATGCCGGCCAGCACCGCGTCGAGCGCGGAGCGGAACTCGGCGAGCAGGTTGTCGCCCGAAGAGTCCACGACGCGGCCGCGCCGCTGCTCCACGCAGGCGATCAGTGCCTCGCGGTAGCCGCCGATCGCGTCGATGGTGCTCCGCTCGCGCGTCGCCACCAGCCGGCTCCAGCTCACGACGTCGGCTTCGAGGATGGCGGCCAGCCGTCGCTCGGGTTCGGCCGGCTCGGCGACTACGGGTGTCTCGAGCTCGACGCCGGTCACGATGCGCTGGATGCGCACCGGGCGGTCCAGGCCCCTCAGCTGCTTGTCTCCCATGTCCTCGCACTCGAACTCGCGGGTTCCGGCGAGCTGCTCGGCGGCGTGGGCGACGATCGCCACTCCGCCCGGCGGCGCGAGTCGCGAGACGTGGTGGGCCAGGTTGACGGTGGTGCCGAGCACGTTGGTCCCGAAGTGGACGACCTCTCCCAGGCTCAGTCCGAGCTGCACGACCAGCGTCTTCCCCTCGGGAAGACTCGACTGCTGGCCGTGCACGCGCCGCTGCAGCTCGACGGCGCAGCGCGCCGCCTCCACGATGCTCGAGAACTCCCCCAGCAGACCGTCGCCCGCCAGGTCGACCACGCGCCCTCGACACGCTTCGACCTGCTCGCGCGCCAGCGCACGGAACGTCTGCAGCACGCGGACGGCATCCATCTCGCTCTCGGCGACCAGCCGTGAGAAGCCCTTCACGTCTCCCACGAGGATCGCGGAGAGCCTGCGTTCGACCTGCTCGTCGTCCATGTCTGCGCGCTCCAGCGTCGGGCTCGAGCCCGCCGGGCGGCGCCAGCTCGAGGTGCGGGCATCGCGCGTACCGTATCATGCGCGCCGCGGGCGCCTTTCGGCTCGGGATCATCGGCACCGGCATGATGGGATGCGAACACATCGGCAGCCTCGCTCACCTGCCGGGTGCGCGAGTCGCCGCGGTGTAGAGCTCGCGCAACGAGATGGAGATGGCCGTGATGGGCGGCGCGGGGAAGGTCGAGGCCTTCATCCCGGAACACCAGGTGGTGTCGAGTCCTCGGGACGGGCGCGAGCACCCGTCACGGTTCCACGCTTCGCGAGCAGGCCGCCTCCGTAGAAGCGCTCTGCCGAGGCGGCGGCGCTGGCGGTGAGCCCGGCCGACGGCGCCCTGTCTGTGGCGATGCGGGTGCCGATCGGGCTGGCCGCGGAGCGGTCGGCAGGCGAGGGCCGTCCGTTGGGACTGATGGACTTCAAGGTCTGGCGGAATTGCCGGCACACGAGCACGCACGAAGTGGGTGAAATCCCTCGAAACGCGTAGACATCGCCCCCCTGAGCGTCTTGTACTTCGAACCCGATCTCGGAGGATGAATGCGAACCTTGCTCCATGCTGCGACGACGCTGGCTGTCCTGACTCTGGGCCTCGCGGCTCCAGCGCAGGCGTCCTACCTGCTCACGCCCGATCCGATCTCGTTCACCGCGTCCGACGGCAGCGAGGGCCTGATCCACTTCTACGGCCACGACGTCGGGCTCCCGTTGGGCGCCACGGTGCTGGCGGGGAGCATCGGCGCCGCGGACGACGTCCTGATGTTCACGATCGAGATGACGGTCGTCACCGGCGAAGCGTTGAAGAAGGTGATCGTCGAGATCGACGGGCTGCCGTCCACCGGCGCCGGCACCATCCTGAGCGGCGACGTGAGGGGCAAGAAGGCGAAGGCCGATGGCGACGGCTGGAAGATCGACCTCGACGCCCTCGACTCCGTCGGACAGGTCACCGACCCGCTGCTCATCTCGTACGCGAGCATTCCCACGGGCTCCCAGATCGACTTCCTGCTCGACTTCATGAACAGCACCGCGTCGGCCTTCGGCATCCTCAACGAAGAGGGCGGCGTGTCGACACAGGTGCCGGAGCCCGTGTCCTGGCTGCTGATCGGCCTCGGCCTGCTCGGCTTCTCCTCCCGCCGCTTCGCCGGCCGCTAGCGGTCGCCGCCGCCCAGCGCGGCTCTGAGCGAGGCCTCCTCCGGGAGGGCGCCCCACGCCCCCAGGTCGTGCAGCCTGGCGAGCATCGTCAGGGCGGCCTGCCGATCGCCCGCGCCGAGCGCCACGCGACCGGCACTGACGAGTGCGGCGGGGTAGAAGGGGTCCGCGCGCAGGGCTGAGGCGAACGCCGCCCGTGCTTCCGCGACGCGGCCGCCGCGCGCGCGCAGGACGCCGAGCAGGTTCCACGCCTCGGCGTGCCGGGGCTCGTCGGCGACCAGCAGGATCAGCCGTGCCTCGGCGCTGGCGGTCTTGCCGCGCTCGGCGTCGACCGCGGCGCGGCCGAAGCGGGCGGTCGCGTCGAACGGGCGTAGCTCCTGTGCCCGGCGCAGGCGCTCGTCGGCTTCGTCCAGGCGGCCTTCGCGCAGGGCGTCGCCGGCTTCCGCAACCAGCCGCGATGACCGGGAAAGCGCCGCCAGCATGAGGCCCGATCGCTCGGCGAGTCGCTCGTCGCGATCGGCGGCCTCCGTGTCGCCGGCGGCGCGCGCCCGGAGTGCCCGGAGCCAGAGGAGCAGGGGCCCTGCGGCGGGCTCGCTCTCGGCGCTCCCCGCGGCCAGGCGCTCGATCACGGCCAGCGCTTCGAACCGCGCCGCCCGGCGCCGGAGCCTGCGGGCCTCGAGTGAGGGAAGGTCGTCCGACAGCAGGGGCCCGGGTCCGAGTACCCGGCGCACTGTCGACGCGGACGCGACCCGGCGCATCTCGAGTTCCTCCGCGTCCTCGAGGCCGAGGCGGCGCAGTGTCGCCCGAGTCGCATCCGGCAGGCGATCGAAGTCGGGCTCCGCCAGGGGGCTGCCCGAGCCGATGGCGATCACGTTCTCTGCGCCCCAGTACAGGGCCCCCTCCGGGAAGACCGCGAAGTAGGTGCGCAGGATGTCCTGTAGCTGGTCGAGCTGGATCTGCTGCACGGGGAGCCACTGTGCCGCCACCCCGCCCGGGCGAAGCGCCGCCGCGACCCGCTCGAAGTACTCGCGCGAGTAGAGCCCGCTCGCGCCGACCGACCAGGGCCGCAGCGTATTCGCGAGTATGATGTCGTACTCCCCGCGGTGACGCGCCAGCCAGGCGCGGCCGTCCGCGCGCACGATGCGTGTCCGCGCGTCGGTGAGTGTGGACGCGTAGCGGTTGTACGGCTCGAACCACGGCGCGACGGCGAGCACCGACGGGGCGATCTCGACGCAGTCGATCCGCCCGAGCGGAAACCTCCCCACCGCGCCCAAGGTGATTCCCGACCCGAAGCCGACCTCGAGCAGCGAGTGCGGGTCGGGATGCAGGAGCAGGGGCACGGCGGCGAGCAACTCCTCGGTCGCACGGGCCGTCCCGGCGGTGGAGGCCTCCCGTTCTCCGTCGAGGATCAGGTCGCGCCGGTCGCCGACGCGCACCACCGCGGCGGTCGCCTGGCGGCCGTGCGAGACCGCGAGGACGAGTGCGGGCCCAGGCAGCGCGCGGGGCCCGACCGCCATCCACACCAGGCCGGCGGCGACGAGAGTCGCGGCCGCGACCTCGCGCAGGCCGCGCGACGCGCCGCGGACGAGAAACGCCGTGCCGATCGCGGCGTTCACGGCCGCGCACGCCAGCATGCCGCCCGCCGGTCCCAACAGCGGCAGCAGCACGAAGGGCGCCAGCAGCGAGCCGCCCACTCCGCCGGCGATGTTCCAGGCGCTGATGCGCCCGAAGGCCGCGGCCAGGGTCGGAGCGTCGCGGGCCGCCAGCCTCACCAGGTAGGGGAAGGCGGCGCCCATGCACAGGGCGCCCGGGACGATGCAGGCGACCAGCCGCAGCAGGGATCCGCGCGTCAGCCCCGCCGCGGGCAGCTGTGGCGGAGGTGGCAGCCACGCGGCCGCCAGGGCCAGCGCGAGCGCGGCGACCCACTCGACTCGTCCGAGCGCCCGCCTCGGGTCGCCGCTGTGTGCGGCACTCCGAGCGAAGAGGGCGTTGCCCATGGCGAGCGAAGCCAGGAAGAGCGCCAGCACTACCATCCATGCGTAGAGGGAGGAGCCCAGCCGCAGTGCGGCAGCGCGCGTCGCGAGCACCTCGAAGCCGAGCGTGGCGACTCCGGCGAACAACGCGGCCGCGGCCACCTGCGGTGGAATGCGCGGCCCGGCCGCAGAGGAGCCGGGGTCGGCGCGCGCGGATGCGTCGGCGGCCGGCGTACGCTGGCGGGCCGACGAG
>JAFDDB010000249.1 GCA_019311115.1 Deltaproteobacteria bacterium | reverse complement strand
AGCGTCCGCGCTGCCGGCGGCGAGAGTCAGACCGAGAATCAGGGTCGAGATGGCGAGCAGGATCTTCATGCGGCGGACTATACGCGATTCCATGGGGGGGGGTACGGGATTCACGCGGCGTACTGCGCGCGCCACTCGCGGCTCCACCCGTCGAACGCGCCGCCCGTGATCGCGTCGCGCGCCCGCGCGAGAAGCCTCATGTAGAAGGCGAGGTTGTGCAGACTCGACAGCCTCGCGCCGAGCGCCTCTTCGGTGACAATCAGGTGACGGAGGTACGCGCGCGAGAACCGGGTGCAGACGGGGCAGGGGCAGTCCTCTTCGATCGGGCTCACGTCCTCGCGGAACCGCGCGTTTCGCAGGTTCAGCGGACCGCGGTCCGTAAACACCCAGCCGTGCCGTCCGTGGCGCGTCGGGATCACGCAGTCGAACAGGTCGACGCCGCGCGCGACCGCGGCCACCAGGTCGTCGGGCGTGCCGAGACCCATCAGGTAGTGCGGCGCCTCGTCGGGGAGCGGCTCGAGCGCGGCGTCGAGCAGGTCCCAGCGCCGCTCGGGGGACTCGCCGACGCCGAGCCCGCCGATCGCGAAGGCGTCGAAGCCGAGAGCGCGCGTGCGCGCCGCGCTCTCGCGGCGCAGCTTCTCCGACCCGCCGCCTTGGACGATCCCGAACAGCCACTGGTCGCTGCGCTGCTTCGCGCGTTGACAGCGTTCCCCCCAGCGCAGCGTGCGCTCGAGCATCTGCCGCACGCGCGCTTCGTCTACCCGGTCGGCGATCGGCTCGAACTCGTCGAGCTGCACGATCAGGTCGGCGCCGAGCGCCTCTTGGATGCCGATCGCCGTCTCGGGCGAGAGAAACCGCTCGGAGCCGTCTATGGGCGACCGGAAGCGCACGCCTTCTTCACTGCGCTCGGACAGGTCGAGCGAGTAGAGCTGGTAGCCGCCCGAGTCGGTGAGCATCGGACCGTCCCAGCCCATGAAGCCGTGGAGCCCCCCGAGCTTGCGGACCGTCTCTTCGCCCGGGCGCAGGTGCAGGTGGTAGGTGTTGGCGAGCACGCCCTGCACGCCGACCTGTCGCAGCTCCTCGGGCGTGAGCCCGCGCACGGCGCCGTAGGTGCCGACCGGAAAGAAGGCGGGGGTGTCGAGGACGCCGTGCGGCGTGACGAGCCGCCCGGTGCGCGCCGCTCCCGAACGGGCCCGCGTGGCGAAGCTCAGCGCAGCCACATCGCGTCCCCGTACGAGTAGAAGCGGAAGCCGGCGTCGATCGCGTGGCGGTACGCGGCGCGCACGCGTTCGACGCCACCGAAGGCCATGACTAGCGCCAGCAGGGTCGAGCGGGGCAGGTGGAAGTTCGTGATCAGCTCGTCCACCACGCGGAACCGGTCGCCGGGCCGCACGAAGAGGTCGGTGCGGCCCTCCCCGGCCTCTCCACCGGTGGTCTCGAGTGCCCGCACCACCGTCGTGCCCACCGCGACCACGCGCCCGCCACGGGCCCGGGTGTCCAGGATCGCCTCGGCGGTGGACTCGGGAATCTCGTAGCGCTCCGAGTCCAGGGAGTGCTCGGCGAACGTCCCGGTCCGGATCGGACGGAAGGTACCGGGCCCGACGTGCAGCGTGACGCGCGCGATCCGAAGCCGGGCCACCAGGTCGGGCGTAAAGTGGAGCGACGCGGTCGGCGCCGCGACCGCGCCGTCGCGCTCGGCGAAGACCGTCTGGTAGTCGCGCAGGTCATCCGGCCGCGCGTGGCGCCGGATGTACGGCGGCAGCGGCATCTCGCCGAGCTTCGCCAGCAGCGACTCGTCGTCCGGGTCGAAGCGAAGCGTGACGCGCCCACCGGCCGCGACCTCAATGACCTGCGCCTCCGCGCCGGGAAACTCGAAGCGCGCACCCGGGCGGACCTTGCCGCTCGAACTCGAAGCGCGCACCCGGGCGGACCTTGCCGCTCGCGCGGACCAGCGCCCGCCAGGTCGCCCCGGAGGTCGCCGACGGCGTCGCGGGGGGCCGCCGTTCGAGCAGCAGCACCTCGACGCTGCCGCCGCTCGGCTTGCGTCCGTGGAGCCGCGCCGGAACCACGCGCGTGTCGTTGACGACGAGCAGGTCTTCGCTCGAGAGGACGTCGGGAAGGTCGCGGAAGACGCGCTCCTCGAACGGTCCGCCCGTGCCGTGCGCCCGGTCTACGATCAACAGGCGCGAGCTGTCGCGCGGACGCGCCGGCTCTTGCGCGATGCGCTCCGGCGGCAGCGTGTAGTCCAGGTCCTCGAGGCTCGCGTCGGCGCTCGCCGCCTCCGTCTTCACCGGGAGAGCGCCTCGATCACCTTCGGCCGCAACGCGAGCGCGTCGTACGAAAAGTACGCCAGGCCGCTGGGCGAGGGCGTGCGGGCCAGGGTCACCTGCTTCACCGCGCGCTCGGGATCGCGCACGAAGAGCCAGGTGCCGAGCCCGAGCCAGGTCCGCTTGCCGCCGACGCCGGCAGCCAGGCTGTGCGCCGTGTAGCGCAGCAGGCGGTCGTCCTTCGTGTAGAGCATGGCCACGGCGAAGTCGAGCGAGCCGTCCTCGAGCCAGCGCTGCCAGTCCTGCATCGCGCTCAGGTACGCGCGCACGGCCCACGGCAGCACGGCGGCGCTGCGCTCCCAGTGCTCGGGCAGCCGGGCGCCCAGCCGGTCCACCAGCTCCTGCACTCGTTCGCGGCGGAAGTCGTCCCAGGCCTGCCCCCGCTTCATGGGCTGCCCGGTCTCGGCCTCGAACCGCGCGATCGACGGCTTGCCGTAGCCGAAGTCCAGCCCGTCGAAGCGCGAGCCGGGAACGATCGGCAGCGACAGCGGGTGGCGGATGAAGTCGAGGTGCAGGCCGTCGAGATCGGGCGCGGCCGCGACCAGGTCGTCCACGGTGCGCTCCAGGTACTCGATCACGCCGGGCGTCGCCGGGTCCAGGTAGAGGCCCGGCGTTCCGAGCCGCACGTGAAGCCGGTCCGGCTGGGGAACGTCGAAGGCGGGGTAGTCCAGCAGGTTCCGTCCCTGGCGGTCGACGAGCACTGCGTCGCGCCCCACCGCCCGCAGCAGGGGAGCCTTGCGATTCCGATGCATCGCCAGCGCGTTGAACCAGGCGTGGACGCGCATGTCGCGCGCGTGCGCGCCCTCGATCAGGCGGTGGAGTCCATCGCTCCCGTCCGGGTCGATCGTCGCCTTCCACGGCGCGGGGTCCGCATGCTCGGACGGGAACCAGCTCCGCCCCGAGCGGTAGACCTGCACGAACAGATCGGTCACACCGAGCCGCTCCGCGTCCTCGAGCAGCCGGTCCACTTTGCTTCTGTCCTCGAGCGTCCGATGAGATCCTTCGGCGAGGATCCACAGACCGAGCCTCGCAGCAACGGGGCGCTCGGGCTCCACGACCGGAGCTTCGGGCTCCCCGCCGCAGGCCCCCCACAGCACAAAGAACAGGACGATCGCGGCGAGTTTCATGCCGGTGGCGGAACTTAGCAGAGCAGGCGCCCGGAGTACCCATCAGGGCGCCGGTAGGGGCGCCGGTCGCGTTTGCGGGCCGGGTCACGGCGCCGCTAATGTCAGGAGCAGGGGGAGGGAGATGCGCGGCGCGCGCAGGATCTGGCTGGCGAGCCTTGCGCTCGCGATGACGCTGGCACCCACGGCCGGCGGCGTCCCCCAGGAAGACCCCATCGGTGCCTTGCGCGGCGCCCGCCACGCCTGGGACCGCGGCGAGCACGTGGCCGCGCTCGAGGCGCTGGAGCCGCTGCGCCACGGCGCCCTGCGCGACCACGTCGAGTTCCTTCGCGGCCGCCTGCTGCGCGAGTTGGGCCGCTCCGAAGAGGCGCTCGAGGCGCTCGACAGCGCGCTGCAGGCCGGCGCGCCGTCCGAGCTGGCCGCCCGAATCCACCGCGAGAAGGCGGCCTTGCAGCTGTCACAGGATCTACTGGTCGAGGCCTACTCGTCCACGCGGCAGGCCTGGGAGAGCACGCGAAACCAGGAGCTGTCAGCCGAGCTGGTGGTCGACCTGGCGCGCGAGTTCGAGGCGCGATCGCTGCCCGGAGACGCCTTGCGGCTGTACCGCGAGGCGTGGCAGCTGTGGCCGCTGGCGGACGCCAGTCAGGGGGCGTACGAGCGCTCCCTGTACCTGATGGAGGCGACGGCAGCGCCGCCGGCGCCGGCGGAGATCCACGTCGAGCGGGCCGACCGGCTGCGCGGGGCCTACCGCTGCGCGGCTGCGCTGCCCATCTACGATGCTGCTCTCGCCGAAGACGCCCAGCCCGACGCGTTGCGCGCGCGGGCCGAGCGGGGCAGGGCGGACTGCCTGTTCCAGCGGCAGCGCTACCGCGAGGCCGCCGTCGCCTACCAGCGCGTCGCGAAGCGCGAGCCCAAGAACCTGGACCCGGCGATCCGCGTCGCGCGGTGGCACGCCCGGGCGGGCGACCGCGACCGCGCGCTCGCGCGGCTCGACCGGCTGGCCCGCCGCGCCTCCGCGACCGATCTCGCGCGCAT
>JAFDDB010000155.1 GCA_019311115.1 Deltaproteobacteria bacterium | reverse complement strand
GCTCGCGCGCGCGGCGCGCGCCGCGGCGCTGCGGCTCGGCGGCGGCACCGCGCCTCGGCAAGCCGCGAATCCCGATTCCTAAATCAGGAATCATTCTCGATTTAGCTTGCTCCGGTCCGGAGCGGCGGCTAACGTGCGCCGGGTGAGTTCCCCCCGGATCCCGCACGCTGACCCGTCTGCCCAACGCGCCGAATGCGCCGAGCCCGCGGACCGGCCGCGACGCCGCAACCGCACGGTACAGCGCGAGCGGCTGCTCGAGATGCTGCGCTCGACCGACACGCACCCGACGGCCGCGGACCTGTTCGAGGGGCTGCGCGGCGAGTTCCCCCGCCTCTCGCTGGGAACCGTCTACCGGAACCTCGAGGTGCTGGTCTGCGAAGGGACGGTCGAGCAGGTGCCCTCGCAGAGCGGCGTCATGCGCTACGACGGCAACCCGCAGCCTCACCACCACTTCGTCTGCGACGCCTGCGGCGACATCCGGGACCTCGACATCCAGCTGCCGAGCGCGCTCACGACGCGACTCCAGCGCCGGTACAAGCTGCGGGCCGACCGCGTCCGCGTCGACTTCTTCGGTCTCTGCGAGACCTGCAGCGACCGCGATTCCTGAACCCCGGACCCCGAATAGGAGCGAAGCCAAGATGGGCGATTTGAAGGGAAGCAAGACGCACGGAAACCTGAAGGACGCGTTCGCCGGCGAGTCGCAGGCGAATCGGCGCTACCTGTACTTCGCGAAGCAGGCGGACATCGAGGGCTACCCCGATGTCGGCGGCCTGTTCCGCGACACGGCCGAGGCCGAGACCGGCCACGCGCACGGCCACCTCGACTACCTCAAGGTGGTGGGCGACCC
Organism: Deltaproteobacteria bacterium; assembly: GCA_019311115.1. Lineage (GTDB taxonomy): Bacteria > Myxococcota_A > UBA9160 > SZUA-336 > SZUA-336 > JAFDDB01. The sequence continues at coordinate 7,109 of JAFDDB010000155.1, read as the reverse complement.
GGCCACGGACATGCCGATCGGCTCGACCGACAAGAACCTGGGCGCCGCGGTCGCCGGCGAGACGTACGAGTACACCGAGATGTACCCGGGCATGGCTCGCACGGCGCGCGACGAGGGCTTCGGCGAGGTCGCCGAGTGGTTCGAGACGCTCGCCAAGGCCGAGAAGTCGCACGCGGGCCGGTTCCAGAAGGCCCTGGACGGACTCGAGGAGCTCTGACCCGATCCCGGTCGCGGGGGCGTTCCGTCCCCGCGACCGCCGCCGGACGGCAAAGGGACCGTACAGGGACGGCAAGGGGACGCCATGAAGAACGCCGGACTGCGCGACGCGGAGTTCCTGGACCGCGGCGCGCTCGACGCCGAGCTGACGCGCGTCTTCGAGAAGTGCCACGACTGCCGCCGCTGCCTGCCGCTCTGCCCGTCGTTCCCGTCGCTCTTCGGATCCATCGACCAGCACGAGCAGGAGGCCTCCGAGCTCACGCGTGCGGAAGCCCGCGAGGTGATCGACCTCTGCTACCAGTGCAAGCTCTGCTACAACCACTGCCCGTATCACCCACCCCACGAGTGGGCGATCGACTTTCCCAAGCTCATGACCCGCGCCAAGCTCGTACAGACGCGCGAAGAGGGCATCCCTCTCGCCGAGAAGCTCGGCGCGCAGCAGGACCGCATGGGCCAGGCCTCCTGCCTGACCGCACCGCTAACGAACGCGGCGTTCCGGAACCGCGCCGTGCGGCTCCTGATGGAGAAGACCACCGGGATCGACCGCCGCTGGCGGATGCCGACCTACGAGTCGAAGACGCTCACGCGACAGCTTCGGGACCACCAGCCCGGCCCCGGTCCGAACGGCCGCGCGATCCTGTTCTCGACCTGCTTCGTCGAATACAGCGAGGCCGAGACGGGGCGCGCGACCCTCGACGTGCTCGAACACAACGGCGTGTCGGTAGAGCCGGGCTACCGCGCCTGCTGCGGCGCGCCGTTCCTGCACGGCGGCGACCTGGAGAACGCCCGGCGCAACGCCGAGAAGGTCGTGGCGAGCCTCGCCCCCCGAGTCCGCGACGGCGCCCACGTGGTGATCCCCGGACCGACCTGCTCCTACCAGATCAAGCACGAGTACCCCGACCTGCTGCAGACCGACGACGCGGCGCTCGTGGCCGAGAACTCGTACGACGTGGGCGAGTACCTGTGGAAGCTGCGCGGCGACAAGACGCTCGACAAGCAGTTCCCGAAGCCGCTCGGCCGCGTGGCGTACCACCTTCCCTGTCACCTGAAGGCCCAGAACATCGGCTTCCGCTCGCTCCAGCTCCTCAAGGGTGCCGGCGCGGACGTCGAGATGCTCGACCTCTGCTCGGGCGTCGACGGCACGTGGGGCATGAAGGCGCGCTGGTACGAGCAGAGCCTGGCCGTGGCCGAGAAGCTGGTCGCCGGAGTGAAGCAGGCCGGCGCCGACCGCGTCGCCACCGACTGCCCGCTGGCGGCGCTCCGCATCGAGGAGCGCACCGGCCAGCGCGCCGTCCACCCGATCGTGCTGCTGCGCGAGGCCTACGGACTCGGAGAATCCAGGTGAAGCCGCTCGAACCCTCCGACCTGCTCGACCTGACCGCCTACGAGCGCGCCCGCGACGCCTTCCGCGCCGAGGTGATGGCGCACAAGCGCCGCCGCCGCATCGCGGTCGGCCCCGAGTTGACGTTCATCTTCGAGGACCGCCTCACGGTGCGCTTCCAGGTCCAGGAAATGCTCCGCACCGAGCGCATCGTCGACGAGGGCAAGATCCAGGGCGAGCTCGACGTGTACAACGAGCTGATCCCGCGGGCGAACTCGCTGTCGGCCACCTTGATGATCGAGATCCCCGACCGGGACCGGATCCGGGAGATGCTCGACCGCCTGGTGGGGATCGACGAGCACGTGCTGCTCGAGATCGGCGGTGGCGAGCTGCGCGCGAGCTTCGACGCCAAGCAGTTCGAAGCGGACCGCATCTCGGCCGTGCAGTACGTGCAGTTCACGCTGGGGCCCGAGCTGGCCCGGAGCTTTGCCGACCCGTCCGTCCCGGCGACGCTCCGCGTCGACCACCCGGCCTGTTCGTACGCGACGGCCCTGACCGGCGAAGTCCGCGCCTCGCTGATTCGAGACCTGGCCGACTAGAGCAGCTCGCCCAGCGAGTGAACGATGCGGTCGGGCCGCGCGGGCGCGCCCGCGGGGAGGCCTCGCCGGTCGAAGTCGTGCCAGACGCCGTGGATTCCCGCCGCCTGGGCGCCGCCGACGTCGGCGTGCAGGTTGTCTCCGACCATCCACGCCTCGCCCGCGTGCGCACCGACGTGCTCGAGACCCAGCTCGAAGACGCGCGCGTCGGGCTTGCCAAAGCCGAGCTCGCCCTCGATCAGGACCGCCTCGAAGAAGCCGCCGAGCTCGAAGCGGTCCACCTTGCCGCGCTGCGACACGGCCTCGCCGTTGGTCAGCAGCGCCATGCGAACGCCCCGCGAGCGGAACCCGTGAAGCGCCTCGCGGGCGCCCGGGAACAGCTCCAGGTTCTGCTCGCGGACGCGCTCGTAGCTCTCCGCGATCCGCGCGACCCGCGCGGCGTCGTCGACGCCGAGCGCCTCGAGCGCCCCGCCGACGATAGTCGTGCGCGAGCCGAGCAGGTCGAGCCGCCCCCGGCGCGCGCGCTCGCGATCCGCCCAGAACTCGTCCGCGACCCGGCGGATGGCAGCGACCAGCGCGTCCGGGTCACACCCGGGCGGCGCGAACTCGCGGCACACCTGCCGCCACGCGGGCGCGGCGCCGGACGAGAAGCGCAGGATGGTGTCATCGAGGTCGAGCAGCAGCGCCGCGGGCAGGTCGGACACGCGGCGCAGCCTAGCAGCGCGCGCCCGCCGGCGCCGCCGGCTGTGCTATTGAGTGCGGCTCCCCCGTTCATCGACGAGAACCCACGCATGGACGAGCCGCGACGAGTCTTGATCCTGGCGAGCACCTCGCCCCGCCGGCGCGAGCTCCTCGCCCATGCGGGCCTGCAGTTCGAGCTCGAGGCGCCCGACGTCGACGAGAGCGCGCAGCCGGGCGAGGCGCCCGAGGCGATGGCCGAGCGCGTCGCGCGGCTCAAGGCCGAGACCGTCGCGAAGCGCGCGGGCCCCGGCCGCGTCGTCCTCGCGGCCGACACGGTGGTCGTGCTGGGCGGCGACGTGCTGGGCAAGCCGCGCGACGTCGAGGAGGCCAGCGCCATGCTGCTGCGTCTCGCAGGCCATACCCACCGCGTGCTGACCGGCTACAGCCTGCGCTGCGGCGACGAGATCCGGGCGGGGGTCGAGCAGAGCCGCGTGCGCATGCGCCAGGTCACGCCCGCGGAAGCCCGGGCCTATGCCGCCACCGGCGAGCCGCTCGACAAGGCCGGAGCCTACGCGGTGCAGGGACGTGGCGGCCGTTTCGTCGAGTCGATCGACGGCTCGCGCTCGAACGTGATCGGACTGCCCATCGAGGTGCTCGTCCCGCTGCTGGCGGGCTTCGGGGTGCGGCCGTCGTGATCCGGGAGCGACTGCTCCAGGTGCGCGAGCGGATCACGGCGGCGGCCGCGCGCTCGGGCCGGAGCGCGGACGACGTAACGCTGATCGCCGTGTCCAAGACGTTCCCGGCCGACCGCGTCGTCGATGCGTTCGCCGCCGGCCAGCGCGTGTTCGGCGAGAACCGCGTGCAGGAAGCGCTGGCCAAGATCCCCGAGGTCGCGGCGTCGCTCCCGGGAGACGACGCGCCCGAGTGGCACCTGATCGGCCCGCTGCAGCGCAACAAGGCCCGGCGCGCGGTCGAGATCTTCGATGTGATCCACTCGGTCGACCGGCCCGAGCTGGCGCGCGCCATCGACCGGGCCGCCGCGGCGGGTGGCCGTCGGATGCGCGTGCTGCTGCAGGTGAACGTCGATCGCGAGCCGCAGAAGGCGGGCGTGGCGCCCGAAGACGCCCCCGCCCTGCTCCGCTGCGTACGCGAGTGCGCGGCGCTCGAGCCCACTGGGCTGATGGCGATCCCGCGGGCGTGCAGCGACCCGGAGGAGGTGCGACCTTCCTTTGCGCGGCTGTGCGAGCTGCTCGGAGAGCTGCAGGCGGCGGAGCCCGGCCTGCCCGGGTTCGTGGACCTCTCGATGGGCATGTCGGCGGACTTCGAGGTCGCGATCGAAGAGGGCTCGACACAGGTCCGCGTGGGCACCGCAGTGTTCGGGAGGAGGGACGCCAAGTGATCAGCCTGCCCAAGACCGTGGGCACGATCGGCGGGGGGAACATGGCCGAGGCCATCCTCCAGGGACTGCTGCAGGCGGGCTACACCGCCGACCAGCTCTGCGCGTCCGACCCGGTCGCGGAGCGCCGAGAGCACCTGTCGCGCACGCTCGGCGTGCGCACGACCGACTCCAACCTCGAGGTCGTCGAGGGCTCCGAGGTCGTGGTCCTCGCCGTGAAGCCCCAGCACCTCGAGGCGGCCGTCGATCCGCTCCCCAAGAACGGCGGTCCGCTCTACCTCTCGATCGCCGCGGGCGTGACGCTGGCGACGCTGCGACGCTGGCTCGGCAGCGGCGCCCGCGTGGTGCGCGCCATGCCGAACACCCCCGCCCTGATCGGGGCGGGCATCACCGCGCTCGCCGACGGCACGGGCGCCAGCGCCGAGGACCTGGAGCGGGCCGAGGTCGTACTGACCTCGGTGGGCGACGTGGTCCGCGTGCCCGAGCACCTGCTCGATGCCGTCACCGGCCTCTCCGGATCGGGGCCCGCCTACGTCTACCTGTTCATCGAGGCGCTCTGCGAGGCCGGCATCCGCGAGGGGCTGCCGACACTCGTGGCCCGCGACCTGGCCGTGAAGACGGTGCTGGGCGCAGCCGCCATGGTGCGCGAGACCGGCGAGCACCCCGCGCTGCTGCGCGAACGCGTCACCTCGCCGGGGGGCACCACGGCAGCCGGCCTGGCCGCGCTCGAGGATCGCGGACTGCGCGCGGCGCTGCTGGCGGCCGTCGAGGCGGCCACCGAGCGCTCGCGCGAGCTGGCCCGGGACGCCTGACGCACTCGAAGGACTCGAGCGGGCGGGCGCGCCTGGCCGACCTGGCGCGCGCCGGACTTCCCCTCAAGCACGGGGGCGTTCGGGCCGATTCTGCGTGGAAGAGTCATGCGACTGACGCCCATCGAGATCCGCCACCACCGCTTCAACTCGCGCCTGCGAGGCTTCGACAGGCACGAGGTCGAGGCGTTCCTGGAGAGCGTGGTGGCGGACTTCGAGGAGATCGTCCGCGAGAACGCGCAGCTGCGCCGCGACGCCGAGCGCCTCGGCCGCGAGCTCGAGCTCTACAGGGGCCGGGAGCGCAACATCCAGGACACCCTGACGACCGCCCAGGGCGTGGTCGACCAGCTCAAGCGGACCGCGATGAAAGAAGCGGAAGTCATGATTACCGAAGCGGAAGTCCGCTCGGAGAAGCTCTTGAAGCAGGCCGACGGACGGCGCGCGGACCTGGCCCGAGAGGTCGCGGAGCTGCGCCTGCTGCGCGGGCGCCTGACCCGGGACCTGCGCCACACGCTCGGGAGCTACGCCAGCATGGTCGACGGCTACGAGAGCGCGGCCGCGGCAAGCGACGAGCCCGACGACTCCACGCCCAGCTGAGCCCACCCTGGCGCTGCGGCTGACGGAGCGCGACGGCGCGCTCGAGTTCACGGCCTACGTGCGGCCGGGCGCCTCGCGGGAGTCGGTGGGCGGCCTGCGCGAAGAGGCGCTGCAGGTGCAGGTCCGGGCCCGGCCGGCCGAGGGCGCGGCGAACCGGGCGGTCTGCCAGGCGGTGGCCCGCGCGCTGGGCGTGCCGAAAACGGCGGTAGAGCTGCTCTCGGGCGCGCGGAGCCGCCGCAAGCGGCTGCGGGTGCGGGGCGACCCGCAGCGGCTGGCGCTCGCCCTGCGGGCCCTCGGCGGCAACCCTGGGCCCGTTTGACGCAGCAACTCCGCTGACTTAGGTTACGCCGCGAGTCGGGAGGTCGAAGCTCGGACCCCATGCCTACCTACGAATACGAGTGCACGCAGGGACACACCTTCGAGGTGGTGCAACGCATCACCGCGGACCCGCTCAAGCGCTGCAAGGTGTGCAGGGCCAAGGCGAAGCGCCTCATCTCCTCGGCCAACTTCATCCTGAAGGGTGGCGGCTGGTACTCGGACGGCTATTCGAGCGGCGGCCCCAAGTCCAAGTCCTCGAGCTCCAGCGACTCCGGCAGCTCGGCCAAGTCCGACAGCTCGGCCAAGTCCGGCAGCTCTGGAAAGTCCGACAGCTCTGGAAAGTCCGGTGGCTCGGGCTCATCCGGATCCGACTAGACCCATCCTCCACGCCGCGGGGGGCGGTTCGTGACCACAGTCGTCGACGGGAAGAAGCTGGGAGCCGAGATCCGCGCCGAGATCGCCGCGCGCGTCGAGGCGGCGACGGGCGGCACGCCGTGCCTCGCCACCGTGATGGTCGGAGACGATCCCGCCTCCACCACGTACGTGCGCGGGAAGCACCGCGCCTGCAAGCGTGCCGGGATGGCGTCGATCGACCTGAAGCTGCCCGAAGACACGTCGGAGGCGGAACTGCTCGACCACGTCGCCAAGCTCAATGCCGACACCTCCGTGCACGGCGTGCTGGTTCAGCTCCCGCTCCCGCCCGCGATCGACCCGAAGAAGATCGCCGAGGCGGTCGCCCCGGCCAAGGACGTCGACGGCCTGCACCCCTTCAACGTGGGCAAGCTGGTCGCCAACGAGCCCGGCCCCTGCCCGGGTACGCCGCGCGGCTGCATCGTGATCTTGGAGCGCCACGGCATCGCGATCGAGGGCGCGCGAGCCGTCGTCGTAGGCCGCAGCGAGATCGTCGGCAAGCCGCTCGCGCTGATGCTCCTGCACCGCAACGCCACCGTCACCATCTGCCACTCGAGGACCCGCGACCTGCCCGGGGTCGTGCGCGAGGCGGACATCCTGATCGCCGCCGTCGGCCAGCCGCGCATGGTCAAGGGCGACTGGATCAAGCCCGGGGCGGCCGTCCTCGACGTCGGCACGACGCACGTCGACGGCAAGCTGGTCGGCGACGTGGACTTCGACGCCGTGGCGGAGCGCGCGGGCCTGATCACGCCGGTGCCCGGTGG